>CAZYNG010000001.1:0-48788 GCA_964648615.1 uncultured Dehalococcoidales bacterium
GTGGTTCACGAATATGGGGTGGCAAAATATCAAGCAGGGCGTCTAAGTCGTCAGTTATTTCTCTTCGCAAATACACCTTCTTTAGTCAAATTGAGAAAGTATTCATGAAATCTCGAGTCATCAGTTAACTCAGGGTGAAAAGAGCAAGCGAGACAATTATTCTGTTTGGCTGCCACTATTGCACCGTTTGATAGCTGGCACACTATCTCTACTGCGGATTCTACTTCTATAATTAGCGGAGCTCGGATGAAAACGCCATGGAATGGATAATCCCCCAGTATCGGGATTGGCAGGTCAGTTTCAAAGCTGTCCGCTTGCCGCCCGAATGCATTCCGCTCAACTTCAATATCCATGATTCCCAAGCTTCCATTTACTGAATTGGTTATCTTCTTGGCCAGAAGCACCATTCCAGCGCACGTTCCTAGAATAGGTAAGCCCTGACAAGCGAGTTCTTTTATTGGCCTGGTTAAATTATAATCTTCCATGAGCCTGCTCATAGTCGTGCTCTCTCCACCTGGAATTATCAACCCGTCTAATTTATCAAGTTGAGAAGGTAGGCGTATCGCAAGGGCATTAACACCTAATTGGGATAACACTGCAATGTGCTCGACAAAATCGCCCTGAACGGCTAAGACACCTATTCTCACTACCACCCTCTAGTGGCCAACAATTCTTCATCGGGTATAGCTCTTATGTCCAGGCCACGCATAGGCTCTCCTAATCCCTTGGATACCTCAACAATGACTGACGGATCTTGATAATGGGTGGTTGCTTTGACTATGGCTCTTGCCCTGGCTGGGGGGTCACTTGACTTAAAAATACCTGAGCCAACAAATACTCCTTCGGCTCCAAGCTGCATCATCAAGGCAGCATCAGTTGGTGTAGCTATACCGCCAGCGGCGAAGTTCACCACGGGCAACTTTCCTGTGTTATGCACTTCCAGCACTAATTCTAACGGTGCGCCTAAAGCCTTTGCTTCGGCCACCAGCTCTTCCTCAGGCAGGGACTGAAGTCTGCGGATTCCATCCTGGACTGCCCGCATATGTCTTACCGCCTCAACAATATTTCCTGTCCCGGCTTCGCCTTTGGTTCTAATCATAGCTGCACCCTCAGCAATACGTCGCAATGCTTCGCCGAGGTCACGACAGCCACAAACGAAAGGAACCTTAAAATCGTGTTTCCAAACATGGTGGCTCTCATCAGCGGGAGTGAGCACCTCGGATTCATCAATAAAATCTACCCCCAATGCTTCAAGTGCCTGAGCTTCAACAAAATGTCCGATGCGGCACTTGGCCATTACCGGAATGCTTACTGTTTCCATTATGGACGCAATTATAGCTGGGTCAGCCATGCGAGCTACGCCGCCGGTGGCACGAATATCAGCGGGCACTCGCTCCAACGCCATAACGGCGCAGGCGCCAGCATCCTCAGCAATTTTAGCTTGCTCCGCCGTGACTACATCCATAATCACCCCACCCTTTAGCATTTGCGCTAACCCGGTCTTGACTTTCCAGCTACCTTTTTCCATATCTAATTAAATTATAAGCGAGCACGAAGGAAAAATCAAAAAATAGATTAACTGCTCTTCCTTATTTCCTCCATCTCCTTCTCCACCTCCTTTAGCTCTTCCTCTAATTCCATCTTATAATCCTCAAGAATACTAAGGTATTCCTCTTTACTTGGGAAGAGTCTTATCCCGTGAAAGCAGAAACCGAAGGGAGGAAAACCAAGTAGAATCTCCAGGACTTTCTGCGCCACATCTCTATTCATCTCCTATGATTGGACGTCTCGCTGGTGTGCCGGCACGCCGCGGATATTTTTCCGGCGAGGGATATATTTTATCAATGATTACCAGATAACGCCTATCGCTAAGTTCTTCCAGCTCTAGTTTTCTTACCTGGTTCAATTTCCCCCCCAAAACGTCAATGGCTTTACTTGCCTCTACTATTTCCTGCTCGACTTCGCCTTTCTTCTGAGCTACGAATTTGCCCCCAATGTGACAGAAAGGCAATGCTAGTTCCACTAGTGTGGGCAATGAAGCCACGGCGCGGGAGACAACCAAGGTGAAATTTTCACGGAATAGTGGCTGGTGGGCTGTTTCCTCAGCTCTGCCTATTACTACCTCTACATGACTTAATTCCAATTGTTCAACAATGTGCTGAAGGAAAGTTGCCTTCTTAGCCTTGGAGTCGAGAAGTACCAATCTCGACTGAGGAAGAAAAACCTTAAGAGGTATGCCAGGGAAGCCAGCGCCAGTGCCTATGTCGATAATGCTGAATCCAGGCTGTCTTAATTCCTCTTCTGTCAAAGCCAAAACCACAGTTAATGAATCGAGGAAATGTTTTGTCTGCACTTCCTGATAATCTGTTATCGTGGTGAGGTTAAACTTCTTGTTCCAACTCACCAATTCTTGATAGTAAAGCTTAAATTGGGTTATCTGCTTGTCATTGAGATTTATGCCCAGCTTCTGAGCGCCGTCAATGAGTTTTTGCATCATAGTGCTTCATCAAAGAAGGCAGCTACTTTTGCAGCAACGGTTGATTCATATCCCCACCAGAAGTGGTCTGCACCTTCAATGGTCTCCCATTTCTTAGGCTCGGGAAGGCTCTGGCAGAACTCAAGGAATTGAGCTAGAGGGGTGAAATTGTCCTCGCTCCCGGAGAGAAGAAGCTTAGGCTTGAAGCAATCTCTGAGGGGCTGGAAATCGAACATAGCAAGAGGTGGGGAAATTGCCGCCAGGACTCTAAGCCGTTCGTCATTGAAGCAAACAGGCAAAGCAAAGCCGGCGCCGGCTGAATAGCCAACGAGTCCAATCCTTTGTGAGTCTATTTCCTTCACTGAAGTCGCAAAGGAGATTGCTGCCCTGACATCCTCTTGCTCGCCAATTCCGTGACTAAACTCACCTTGACTTTTACCTACGCCACGGAAGTTAAACCTGAATGGGATGAGAGATTTTCGGCCAAGCGCTTCAAAGACGCTGACTACCACATTATTATTCATACTGCCGCCGAAGAGCGGGTGAGGATGACAGATTATCACTGCGGGAAAAGACACTGCATCTTCAGGTATGCCCAGTATGCCCTCTAGGGAAAGCTCACCACAGGGGAATTTTACTTTCCTAGTTATCACTCTAATTACGATTCCACGGAGAATTTCTATGACTTTGCAATCATGCCATAGAACTCAGGTCTTCTGTGATTGATAAAATTTGTCCCTGCCTACTACCGAGGGCTAGAACTATTCCCCTTGTTTTTCTTCTTTGAGGAAAAGGGTATCACACCCTGGTTCTCTAAGCGTATGCTGAGAATCCCTTGCCCAGGATAGTGTAACCACTTATTAGCTTCATCATCTCGCTTGTGCCATCAGGAACCACCTGCATTCTGGCATCCCTGAAGTATCTCTCCAGGGGCAACTCCTGGGAAAGCCCATTTGCACCGTGAATTTGTATAGCGTGATATGTCACTTTGACCGCCGATTCACCTCCATATACTTTGGCCATTGAAGAAAGTCTCCTGGCATCTGGGTCTCCTTTGCTAATTGTATCAATAGCTTTATATCCCAGAAGTCTTGCTGTTTCAATCAAAAGGTTCATTTCATAGAGCATATTCTGAATCAGCTGGTGCTTGCCGATAGGTTTCCCAAATGTAACTCTTTCCTTAGCATAGTTTACCGAAGCTTCAAAAGCTGCCTGGGCTATCCCCACTGACATCAATCCCATTCCTGCCCTGGGCAGTGTGAGCAGTGCAGTGGTTGGTGTCATCGTGGTGAATAATTTCGCGTAGCCCGGCGACATCGCTGGCATCTGGCCTTTGGAAGCCGCATTCTGCAATATGGCGCCCATCTCATTTTCCTTGGGAACTTTACAGTTATCAAAAAACATCTCTCCGGTGTCTGAGGCATTCCATCCTATCTTGTGTAACGGGCTTGTCTCCCATGGAGAAACCTCTTTCTCTATTAGAAGGAAAGTCTGTGCTCCTGTTTCGGGATCTTTTACCCCTACAAATGCTGTATCGCAAGTTACGGCATTGCTTATCCAGGTTTTTGTGCCATTAACGATGTAATAGTCTCCGTCGAGCTTGGCCGTGGTTTGAATGTCTCGGGTATCACACCCCGCCTCAGGTTCAGTCTCGGCGAAAGCCCCGACGAACTCTCCTTTTTCAAGCCTTGGAAGTACCCTGCTTTTCATATCATCCGAGGCTAACGGGACAAAAGTTGCTGGAATGGCACCCATGCCGGAAAGCGGCAATAAACTTGCCCAAACCTTCGATATTTCTTCTGACATTATGCCGAATAACGTAGGGTCCAAATATGCCTTCATGTTTTCTGGGTCAATGCCGATACCTATCGCTTGGAACTTCTTGTTTATCTCTATTTCCTCTTCCCTGGTAAACGGCCCTTCTCTGTCCCTTTTATCAACTATGGGGCCGTATTCCCGTTGCATGAAGTCTCGAAGAGCATCCCTGAACATCCTTTGCTCTTCAGTTAAGTCGAAATCCATAGGACACCTCCTTGTTTTTCCTCGGCTTTAGCGTGATAATTCGCTGCTAATAGCTGGGCTCATTGCGCGATGATGCAATTCTACCTTGTTCTTCTTTTAAGGGCAACTGTGTATTGGTAGCCTCTTATTGTAACTATGGTGCAGTTCTAGCAATCGATGGCAAAAAAGGCAAGGCTACACCACAAATTTCAATTCAACGATGCGATTCCACCTTTGCTAGAGTTCCAAGGTTATTTTGATTTCATCTGAGGAATAAGGTTGTGTCATGAAACCGAGTTTTTTGGTTAGTCTTAGCATTTTCGTGTTGTCACGTAACGCGATCCCATAGATGCTTTTTAGCCCTTTCTCATGAGCTATACCTATCAACATGTCGGCGAGTTTTAGCCCCAAACCATTACCTTGGAAATCGTCAGCAACCAAAACAGCGAATTCACCTGTTTCGCCACCAGGTTGCATCATCAATCTTCCAACCCCCACGTTCCTTCTCTTACCGTTCGAGGTATATTCGCCTATAATAGCCATCTCCCGCTCATAGTCAATGTTGCAGAACCTGGTGAGCATCCCATGTGTTATGTCTTTAATTAGATAGAAAAATCTAAACCTCATAGATTGTTCTGAAAGCCCTGCTATGAGTTCCCTTTCGAGTAATTCGTCCTCAGGCCTGATGGGTCTTAACAATACAACTCTTCCATCCCTACATCTCCATGGCTGGACATACCTAGTTGGGTAGGGAGATATTATCAAATGGCCATATTCCTGCATTCCTTTTCGTATTGCCTCTTCATCAAGAATTATTCTTGCATCTAGGGCAATAGCGGCATTACTGGTCACAATTAATGGATTAATATCAATTTCGATTATCTCTGGAAAATCGATGAGCAGGTTTGAGAACTTTACTAACGTTTCCTCCAACAGTCGTAAGTTAACAGGCGGTTTGGTTCTGAATCCCTGGGATAGCATTTTATAAATCTTGGTTTGTTCCAGTAGTCTTCTAGCTAATACCTGATTTAAAGGTGGTAATCCTACCGCAATATCTTTGAAGAACTCTGCCTCTATCCCTCCGAGGCCAAACATTATTACTGGACCAAAAATTAGGTCCTTTTTGCTCCCAACAATAAGTTCATAATCATAATTTGTGATCATCTTCTGCACGCTAACCCCTTGGACCTCAGCATCAGGTTTGAACTTCTTGACATTTTCCACTATTTCATTGAATGCCTTTCTTACTTCGTCATCGGAGGCAATATTTAGCATGACTCCTTTGACATCTGATTTATGGACTATGTCGGGAGAGGATATCTTCATCACCACTGGATAACCAACTTGTGACGCTATCCTAGCAGCATCTTTAGCGTCTTTAGCTACATGTGCAGTGGCCGCTGAGATTCCATATGTTGTCAGGAACTTTTTTGAGTTTTCCTCAGTCAAGACTGTTCTGCCCCCCTTCACTGCCTTACGGATGAGTGTTTTTAGATAGTTTTTAGAAGGTCCTGTGTCGAGTGGTAATTCTTCAGGGGTTTCATATAATGCCTCCAGATTACGAGCATACTGGTACATATATAAATATGTTCTAATTGCTTCTTCAGGGAATTCATAAGTGGGGATTTTGCTCTCATAGAATAGCTGTCTTGCCCTGGCTACTTCTTCATCACCCATCCAGGTAGTCAGAATAGGCTTATTACTTTTAGCGTGCTTGATAATAGCCTTTGCTGCTTCGATGGGCCCAGCTCCACCTTGCGGTGTATATATAGCTATGACGCCGTCAACTCCGGGGTCTTTAACGATAACCCCGATAGTGTTCGTATATCTTTGGGAATCCGAATCTCCAAGAATGTCAACAGGATTAGATTTACTCCAGTTAGGGGGCAAGAACTCATTCAATTTGGTAAGCGCCCCATCGCTGAGCTGAGCTAAGTTACCGCCTCTGCCTATCAGGGTATCCGTGGCTAGCACTGCTGGGCCACCAGCGTTGGTTACCATAGCTAAATTTGGTCCTTTAGGTAGCTTAGCGGTGTTCAATATAGAAGCGCAGTTGAAAAGGTCCTCAATTTCTTCTACTCTCACGACACCAGCTCTACGAAAAACAGCATCATAGTACGAATCTTCTCGTACCATAGCTCCTGTATGGGACTTGGCTGCCTTGACACTCTCTTGGAACCTTCCCCCCTTTAATACGATTATCGGCTTTGTTCTAGCGAAACCTCTAGCAGCACTCATGAATTTCTTGGCGTTTCCTATGGATTCTAAGTATATAATTATGCTTCTGGTCTCAGGATCCTCACCAAAGTAATCTATTAAGTCACCGAAATTGATATCTAGCATAGAACCCAGTGAAACAAAGGCACTGAAACCAATACCTTTACTGATCGCCCAATCAAGGACGGCGGACCCTAGTGCACCGCTTTGTGACAAGAAGGCCACATGTCCAGGTTCAGGCATTCTGGTGGTGAATGTTGTATTTAAATTAGCGCTAGGTCTAATTACGCCCATGCAATTAGGTCCCATTATCCTAATATCATATCTGCTGGCTATATTTGCTATTCTATCTTCGCGCGATTTTCCATCTGCTCCTATTTCCTTAAAACCAGCGGAAATGATGATGATAGCTTTGACACCAGCTTTGCCAATTTCTTCGACTAAATCAGCAACGCCTTTAGCAGGTGTAACAATGACAGCGAGACCAGGGAGTTCAGGTAATGAATTTATGTCACGATAGCATTTTATGCCGAGTGCTTTTTCTCTATTGGGGTTTACAGGATATATTTTACGGCTATCCTTAGCCAGCAACAAATTTTCTAGAATTATTTTCCCCACTGTGCCTTCCCTATCTGTAGCTCCAACCACAGCTACACTGCCGGGGTTAAAAAACAGCTTTATCTTTTCCATGGTCTTCGCTCTATCCTTGCTAGTTAGCAGTCTGCTTGATTAATAATTTATGCACAGCCCCATATCCATTAATGTTATCGCTATTATAGTATCTCATACGGTCAGTGGAAGGGAAATCTTTGCTTTCGTTAACCTTAGTAACACAGCCTGCCCCCTTTGACGCTTGCGAGCAAAATTGGTAAGCTACATAATTCAGGAGTGAAATGAGCGGCAACGTGAGTATGGAGAAGATTGTCTCTTTGTGCAAGCGAAGGGGCTTTGTTTTTCCCAGCAGTGAAATCTACGGTGGGCTGGCCAGCTGCTGGGATTATGGACCCTTTGGAGTGGAGCTTAAGCGAAACATTAAGGATGCTTGGTGGAAGACTATAGTTCAAGAGCGAGACGATGTGCTTGGTCTGGAGACGAGCATCATGATGCATCCAAAAATCTGGGAGGCAAGCGGACACATCGATAGTTTCACTGATCCTTTGGTAGAGTGCAAGTCCTGCCACCTGAGGTGGCGAACTGAAGAACTAAGGGATGAAAAGTGCCCCAAATGTGGAGGTGAGTTAACTGAGCCCCGTATGTTTAATCTGATGTTCAAGACCTTCATGGGTCCCGTTGAGGATGAGGCAAGCACTATTTATCTCCGTCCTGAAACTGCTCAGGGAATGTTTGTCAATTTTGAGAATGTCGTAACTATTTCAAGGAAAAAATTACCTCTGGGAATTGCCCAGATTGGTAAATCCTTTCGCAATGAGATTACACCGGGTAATTTTGTTTTCAGAACTAGAGAGTTTGAGCATATGGAGGTGGAATACTTCGTCAAACCCGGGGATGACAAACATTGGTTCGATTACTGGGTAAAGGAACGGTTCAACTGGTATATTGACCTTGGCATCAAAAAGGAAAACCTCCGTTTACGACAGCATGGCAGAGATGAGTTAGCCCATTATGCTAAGGACTGCTATGACATTGAGTATCTGTTTCCTATGGGATGGGCAGAACTTGAGGGTATTGCTAATCGAGGAGATTATGATCTAACCCAACATGCTAAATTTAGCGGCAAGGACCTCAGCTTTCATGATAATGAAAGTGGGCAGCACTATATTCCTTACATTATTGAGCCTTCTGCTGGTGTTGAACGTTCCTTTTTAGCTTTCCTCATCGATTCCTACCGTGAAGAAGTAGTGGAAGGTGAAAAAAGGGTAGTTTTGTCTCTCCATCCTTCTTTAACTCCCATAAAAGTAGCTGTTCTGCCTTTAAGCAGGAATGAAAAGCTAACTCCTTTGGCCAAGGAGATTTATGGACGACTGCGTTCTAGCTTCATAACCTATTATGATGATTCTCAAAGTATAGGGCGAAGGTATCGACGCCAGGATGAAATTGGCTCGCTGTTCTGTGTTACCATAGATTTTGAATCTCTGGAAGACCACCAGGTCACCATCCGGGATAGAGATAGCCTGGCACAAATCAGGGTGCCCATAGAGGAGCTTGAAAAGACTTTGCGAGCCAAGCTGAGTGGTGAGTCCTTTGACGCTTCTCCATTATGGGCAACAAGGCAGAAATAAGGCTACTCTAGGTCAAGCTACTTCATCAGCTTAAACGCCGTGACATCCACCAATCCCAAATCGGTCAATCTCAATTCGGGAATCACCGGTAAGGCGAGGAAGGAAAGGATGGAAAAGGGCGCGGGAGGCAAATTGCCTAAACTGGCAGCAGCTTTTTCTACTTGTTCAAATTGAGCTACCACTGTTTCCAAAGGCTCGGAGGAGAGCAATCCAGCGATAGGCAGTGGTAGGGAGGCTATGGTTTGTCCCGCAGCGCAAACGACAAGTCCACCTTGTAAATTTTCTATCTCCTTGATTGCAGCAAGGATGTCAGCATCATTGGTGCCTACTGCTATTATATTATGAGAATCATGGGCTATAGATGAAGCTAGTGCTCCTTTTTTCAAGCCAAAGCCTTTGACCAGTCCTACCCCGATATTACCGCTAGCTTTATGCCGTTCCACCACCACGAGTTTCAGGATATCCCTTTCAATATCAGAGATGATTATTCCCTGGTCGCTTTTGACCTTTTGCAGTCTTTTTCTGGTAATTATTTGCCCCGGGACGATTTCAATGACTGGCTGACTTTCGCTGTTGGCGGTTAGCCTAAGTTGCTCAGTGGTAAATGGCTTCTTAATATGCACTGTATTTGTCAATTCAGGTGGGATTTCGGGTGTTGAGAACAGACATTTACCTTTTTTAGCTACCAGCTTGCCTTGATAAAACACCATATCTACAGCTAATTTGGGAAGTTCGGTGAAGGTGATGAGATGAGCCAGGTAGCCTGGGGCAATAGCCCCAAGGTTACCAAGCCGGAAATATTCGGCGGTATTTATGGTAGCCAATTGCAAAGCTCGAACTGGGTCTAGTCCACGGCTAATGGCTTTTCTCACCACGGCGTCGACATCACCTTCCCGGAGCAAGTCGGAGCAAGTGCGGTCATCCACTACGAAGAAACATCTTTTGTAAGTGTTGTCATTGATTAGTGGCAGAAGGGCGTCAAGGTTCTTCTCTGAGGAACCTTCTCTAATCATGAGATACATTCCCCGTTTTAACCTTTCGCTACCTTCTTCAAAAGTTGTGCATTCATGGTCGGACAGGATTCCCGCTGCCTTATAGGCATTGAGTTTTTTGCCACTTAGTCCTGGGGCATGTCCGTCAATTATTTTGCCTTGTGCAGCATTAATTTTGCGTAGTATTTCGTTATCACCATTTATTACGCCGGGGAAATTCATCATTTCCCCCAGTCCGATAACATTTTGGAGGGTGAGGATTTGCTCTATTTCCTCCACACTGATTCTGGCCCCTGATGTCTCAAGGGAAGTTGATGGTACACATGAAGGAGCCATGAAGAATATGTCCATGGGCAAGTTTTTCCCCCAATCAATAACAAATCTTATTCCTTGGATGCCACAAACATTGGCGAGTTCATGCAGGTCGGTGACTGAGGCTAAGATTCCTCTGGGCACGACTGCTTCAGCATATCGAGCGGGATGGAGCATGGAGCTTTCAATGTGGATATGCCCATCAATTAGCGCTGGAGACAAGTATTCGCCTTCCAGGTCAATGATTTCTCTTGCCTGTGTGTAATCTCCTATACCGGCCACCCTATCACCACAAATGGCCACGTTACCCTCCTCTACTTCCCCAATGAAGGTGTTTACAATGCGGGCATTCTTCAGTAGTAGGTCTGGTAGAGAATCCCCTCTGGCTACAGAAATAAGTTCAGCTAGATTCATTGCCCTCAAAAATACATATATCTGGCAAGTTGCGGAATTTCTGATTGAGGTCAAGCCCATAACCAACAACAAACTTATTAGGCAAGGTGAAACCTAGATACTCAATAGATACTGGAGCCTTACGGCGGGATGGTTTATCAGTCAGGGCACAAACCTTTAGGGAAGCGGGCTTTTTCCTTCTCAAATAATTGAGCAGGAAAGAGAGGGTAAGCCCGGTATCCACAATATCTTCAATCACAAGGACATCTCTGCCTTTTACAGGAGTTTTGGGTCTTTGAACTACTTTGACTTTGCCGGAACTCTTCATGCCAGCGCCATAACTGCAAAGCTTGATGAAATCGATTTCCACTGGCAAATCCAGTTGGCGAATAAGGTCAGCCATAAACACAAAGGAGCCTTTGAGGACGCAGATAAGCAAAGGATGCTTGCCTCGGTAATCTTCTTCTATCTCATTGGCTAATTTGGCTACGGTGTTCTTTATTTCCTCTCTGCTGATGAGCACTTTAAGTTGATAATCTTGATCTGGCATTATCTTTATCGATTGAATTGCCTATAGCATTGTGCTAAATTACGCGTGGGGCTGTAGCTCAATCGGGAGAGCGCCTCAATGGCATTGAGGAGGTAGTGGGTTCGAATCCCATCAGCTCCACATTTACTTTAGAGTTAACGCTTATTAAGTTGACATAAAGCATGCTAATTCTTGTTTTCCTTAGCAGTAGATGTTTCTTGCGGTTGCTCTTTCCTGGTTTGGCGGAAAAAGAAATACCAAGCTACCGTTCCTATACCAACTACTGCTATCACCAGGGCAGTGATGAACAGGGGACGAAATTCTGGAGCAAGGAGCTTTGATAGGCCACCCCCAAAAGCTCCTAAGGCGAGGTAAATCCCCTCCCAGATTAGCAGTTGAATGAGCACACCTATAAAGAAGTATCGGAAACGAATGCGCGTTGTACCATAAGTAACTGAAGCAAGAACTCCAAGCCCCGGGGTAAGCCTTGCCATAATCAGATTGGGCAGAGCAAACCTTGTGATTTTTTGCCTTGTCTTTTCTAGGCGTTCCCTTGTGATTCGAATACGCTGGCCAAATTTGTCCACGAGCTTGTCTCCAAAGGAGTGTGAAAACCAATAGGTTGATGTGGAGCCACACAAGCGTCCCACAGGTGCTACGATCAAGAATGGAACTAGGGAGGAAGTACTACCCGTCCCATGGACAATCTGGAAGCCGGCAAAAACTATTAGGCCTTCTACAACTGGGTATGTAGGCAGACCCATCTCGGTAACCATAGCAAGCAAAAATATAATAGCCAGCCCTAACAAGCTGCCTGCGGTCACAGTCCCAAGTATTTGGACTACATCCTGCCACATAGTTATGAATCAGGAAATTTCTTATTAATCTTTTCAGTGTTTATTAAATAAGTTTAGCTTATATACTATGTGCTAGTAAAGTATCTAGCTCACTGGCAATAATTAGATGAAGAAATGCTGCCCACTTGACTTTTGTTGTTACTTTTCTGGAGATGGCAGGTATGATAGAGTATTTCGTTTGGGGAAATCTTGAAAGAGCGTATTCTCATCGGTGTAGCCTGGCCTTACGCTAACGGGCCTTTGCATCTTGGGCACATTGCCGGAGCATATCTGCCTGCTGATATCTTTGCTCGTTATCATCGCCTTAAAGGCAACGAAGTGCTTATGGTCTCGGGTAGTGACCAGCATGGAGCGCCAATTTTAATTCGCGCTGACCAAGAATCTAAGTCTCCACAAGAGATAGTATCCAGGTATCACCAACAATTCCTTGATTGCTGGCAAAAGTTAGGTATTTCTTTTGATTTATTTACTACCACGGGCACTCAAAACCATGCTCAGGTTGTGCATGATATTTTTCTAACCTTGCTCGATAAGGGTTATCTTTATAAGGATAGGACACTGCAAGCTTATTGTCCTAAGTGTCAACGTTTTCTTCCCGACCGCTATCTTGAAGGGGTGTGTCCTTATTGTGGTTTTTCTGAAGCGAGGGGAGATGAGTGTGACCAGTGTGGCAGACCATTAAATCCCTCGGAGCTCAAGGATTTACGTTGTGTTCTTTGTGGCACTTCACCACGGTTCGAATCTTCTGAGCATTTCTTTTTACGGCTCAGCGCTTTTCAGGATAAGCTGAAGGAATGGGCAGTAGCTCAATCTCACTGGCGGAAAAATGTAGCTGGCACTACATGGAAATTTTTGAATGAAGGGTTAAAGGATAGGGCGATAACTCGCGATATTAATTGGGGTGTAACCGTGCCGCAGGTAGGATTTGAGCAGAAGCGAATCTATGTCTGGTTTGAAGCGGTTATTGGCTATTTGTCAGCAACTGAAGAATGGGCGAAGTTACATCATGATGAGCAGGCTTGGAAGCCTTTCTGGCAAGGAGATGCAAAAAGCTTTTACTTTGTAGGTAAGGATAACATTTTTTTCCACACCATTGTTTGGCCAGTGATGTTGATGGGCTATGGTGGGCTAAACTTACCTTACGATGTTCCTGCTAATGAATTTTTGACCATAGAAGGCAGGCGGCTTTCTACCAGCCGTAATTGGGCAGTTTGGCTTCCTGATTATCTGGAACGGTATGACGCTGACCCATTGCGCTATATTTTATCAGTGAATATGCCTGAGACTGGGGATAGTGATTTTTCTTGGCGTGAGTTCGTTCGTCGAGCTAACAATGAATTAGTGGCCACCTATGGTAATTTGGTTCATCGTGTTCTCAGCTTCGCTTATCGCAATTTTGACGGAGCGGTGCCTTCCCCGGGTGACGTTGATTCACAGAGCCAAACATTGCTTCATGAAGCGGAGACGATGCTTAACGACGTGGATGGGTTGCTTTACCACTGTAGATTCAAGGAGGCAATTAGAGAGGCTATGTCTTTGGCTCAAAAGACAAATCGTTATCTTGACAACCAGGCCCCATGGAAAACGATTGAGAAGGACCGGCAAGCTTCAGCTAGATCTATTTATACTGCAATATCGAGCCTATCAGCGTTGAAAACTGCTCTTTATCCCTTTCTTCCCTTCAGTTCCGAAAAGCTTCATTCCCTTCTCGGTTTTGAAGGAAGCCCCAGTGAGGTCGGCTGGAAATTTCAATTGCTGGCAGAGGGGCAAAAGCTGCGTCAACCGCAGCCATTATTTAGCAAGCTGGATGAAGATGTTGTTGAGCAAGAGAGTAGTCGGCTTGGCTCAACGTCTGACTGGTGAGATAAATGGAGCTTCATACTATCTATCAGCCTATCCGGGAGGACTTACAGAAGGTGGAGGAAGGTCTAGTCTCAGTTGCCGATGTTGATATACCTGTTCTAAAGAAGCTACTGGACTACATAATTAAAACTAGTGGCAAGAGGATTCGTCCTGCCCTTACGTTGTTTGGTGGGAAGTTTTATGACTATGATTTGGGATCTTTGATTCGGGTAGCCACGGCAGTGGAGCTGCTGCACACCGCTACGTTGGTTCACGACGATGTGGTGGATAACTCGTTGCAGCGGCGTGGTAAAGCAACAGTAAACAGATTGTGGGGTGATACAAGTGCAGTATTGGTAGGGGATTATCTGTTAGGCAAATGTGCTGAATTAACCGCAGAGACGGAAAATATCGAGGTTATGAAGCTTTTCAGCAACACTACTATGGTCATTTCTTCAGGTGAGTTAAGACAAAAAGAGCTTTCGTTTGACGGGAAACAGAATAGGGATGATTATTATCGTTGGATTGCAGCTAAGACTGCTTCTCTTTTTTCAGCAGCAGCTGAGGCAGGAGCAATTTTGGCTAATTCTCCTGAAGAAGCAATTCAAGCTTTGAGAGATTATGGCTATAATTTGGGCATGGCCTTTCAGGTTGTAGACGATGTTTTGGACTTTACTGGTGATGAAGTAGAGCTGGGTAAGTTTCCAGGATCCGACTTAAGCCAAGGGGTATTAACGTTACCAACCATAATCTTTCTGGAACGCTATCCCAACGATGATACGGTAAATAAAATTTTGGAAAGTGAAACTGCCGAACATATAGAATTGGCTAGGGGTAAGATTTGCCAATCAACGGCTATTCAAGACTGTGTTGATATCGCTCGCAATTTTGTGCTTCAAGCTTGCCAGGCATTGCAAGTTTTGCCTGACAAGTCTCCTCGCTCCCATCTGGTTGATTTAGCTCACTACGTTGTGCGAAGGAAAGGATGAAAGACTAGCTGGCAGCGGGTTTTGGCAATAGCCCTTCAAATAGCTTATCCAGGTCAGGTTCTTCCAAGGTTTCTTGCTCGATAAGGACAGTCGCCATTTCCTTCAGTTTTGCTTTATGAGTGGTCAGGATTTTCTTGGCAGTGGAGTAAGCGCGTTGAATAAGATTGTGTACCTCTTCATCTATTTGTTGGGCTATATTATCACTATAATCTCTTTGCTCGCTAATCTCACGGCCCAAGAAAACAACCTCACGCCTTTCTCCAAAAGTTCGTGGTCCTAGCTTATCGCTCATCCCGTATTCAGTAACCATTTTACGAGCTAATTTAGTTGCTTGTTCCAAATCATTTTGTGCTCCTGTGCTTATCTCACCGAGGGCAATTTCCTCAGCAGTTCGTCCACCTAAGCTAACTGCTAACCTATCTTCGAGTTGAGGTTTAGTCCAGAGATGGTGCTCCTCGGTGGGCAGGAAGCGTGTCCAGCCTCCCATCATCCCCCGAGCAATAATGGAGACTTTGTGCACTGGGTCAGCATTGGGCAACATCTTGGCTACCAAAGCGTGTCCGCTTTCGTGGTAAGCAATGGTTTCTCGTTCCTTTTGGGTGATTACGCGAGTTTTTCTTTCTGGACCAGCGATAACTCTGTCAGCGGCATCCTCAAGCTCCTTCATGGTGATATCTTTGCGGTTGTGTCTGCCTGCCAGGAGAGCTGCTTCGTTAAGTAGATTAGCTAAATCAGCCCCGCTGAAGCCAGGCGTTTGTTTTGCGATCACTTCTAGATCAATTTTTGGTGCTAATGCCTTGCCTTTGGCATGCACTTCCAAGATAGCTTTACGCCCTTTGATATCTGGTGTATCAATAAGGATATGGCGGTCGAAACGACCCGGGCGCAACAAAGCTGGATCAAGTATATCAGGACGATTAGTAGCAGCTACGACTATAACGTTAGTATTAGTATCAAAGCCATCCATTTCGGCAAGGATTTGATTCAAAGTTTGCTCTCTTTCATCATGTCCACCACCTAATCCAGCGCCGCGATGGCGGCCAACGGCATCGATCTCATCCATGAAAATGAGGCTTGGTGTAGTACGTTTTGCTTGTTCAAATAGGTCTCTAACTCTAGAGGCGCCGACGCCGACGAACATTTCCACAAATTCACTGCCGCTAATTGAGTAAAAAGGCGCCTTGGCTTCTCCAGCTATGGCTTTGGCTAATAAAGTCTTGCCAGTTCCTGGTGGACCTACCAAGAGAACACCCCTAGGTATCCGGGCACCTAGGGCATGGAATTTCCCAGGTGATCTAAGAAACTCAACTACCTCTTGAACTTCTTCCTTGGCCTCCTCAATCCCGGCAACATCGGCAAAAGTCACTTTAGGGTTAGCGGGGGAATTTAATCGAGCACGACTTTTGCTAAAGTTGAATGCTTGCATGCTTGCTCCACGAGCTGAGCGGAAAAAGAAATAAAACAATACACCAAGTAAGCAAATAGGCAATACTACTTGTAACGCTATCATCCCCCAGTTGGTGCCGCTGGGTTTGACGTCGATAGGAACCTCTACTCCCGCTTCCGTGAGGTAATTAGACAGCTCAAGCGTGCTACCTTGAAATGCCGTGGTATACAATGTCTCGTCATCTTTAATACCAATGAGGGTGTCTCCATCCTGCTTGATGAGATCAATTTGCCCCTCCTTGGCATAGCTTATGAACTCAGGTAACTCTACTTCTGTGGGACCTTCCTGTATCCTCGGTATAAGGACAAACATGAGGGTAATTGCTACCATTAAAAGCAGTATGTAAAAGAATCCGCCTCGCCACCATTTAGTTTTCATAACCTTATGTCTATTATAGCAACTATGGTATAAATGTAAAATTAAGCCGTTAATATCATTGTGAACACGGAGTCAAGCTAACTAAGAGAATTATAGGTTCTCTGGAGCAATAGAGCATCTCCTTCCAGGTTAGGACTTTCACTGATAACCAATCCGTTGACATTGAAATCTTTCAAAGCTTTAGCTAAGCCAACATAATCAAAATCCGATTCCTTCAAATTCAGATGTTTGATTTCGCCCTTTGCGCCGTAGGCTATTCCTGAAACATGTATATGCATATTATCCAGAGCCGCTCTTCCCAACTGACTCTCTATTTGTTCGAGGATGCTGGCAAATTCAGCATATGAGTTGAACTTTCCCGTACGAGCATGCCAATGAGCGAAGTCAATACAAGGGGCAACTCCTTTAATCTCGTTACTCAGACTTAACACCTCCTCCAAAGTGCCGAACTGGCTGATTTTTCCAGCAACCTCAGGCCTAACCCAGACCTGATTTTGCTCGAATTTTAGCTTGTGCATTATATCTTGCAGGTTCTTTTTTACCACAGAATAGGCTTCATCTGGCGGGTCACCCATGTAATAAGCGGCATGGAAGACTACGGTTCTTGCTCCACATAGAGAGGCAATTCGAACTGTGTCTAGTAATCTTTCTTGGCTAGCGGTTCTTTTTTCAGCTTCCCTGGCATTCAAGTTTATGAAGTAAGGTCCATGTGAGCTAAGGGCAATTCCCTTCTCTTTGGCTAGCTGTCCTATGTTCCGAGCAGCAGACTCTCCCATTTTTACCCCTCTTACAAACTCCAATTCCATGCAGCCAAGCCCCAGCTCGGCAATGCGGCGAATACCACGGTCTGTAGAGCGATTTTTGACACTTCGAGGAACCCCTGCAGAACCAAAAAGCAATTCCATAGTGCCTGTGTAGTATACGTGAAGTGGGAAAGCTGGTCAAAAGCTTTCTCTATTTCTCTTTGATGTAAAACTATTGACTTTAGCTTCAATAGAGATATAGAATTAGCCGATTTGTGTAGGGTCATTGTAGGATGCAGGGCGACCCTTCGAGATAGTAATGCGGGTTTTGTTGATAAATCCTCCTTACCCAGAAGCTGAAGGGCTTCATGTTGCCTTGAGCATACCTTCCATAGCGGCAGTGTTGGAAGAGGCAGGGGTAGAGGTACAGGTTTTAGACTTCTTGGTTAGCAGGTACTCTCCCCAAAACCTTGAGAGGAAGCTAAGAAAATTTAAGCCTGATATTGTTGGGGCGACGTCGGTTACGCTCAATTATCCTGCAGCTCGTCGGATTCTTAAAGCTTGTAAAGAAATAGACCATAAGCTAATCACCATCATTGGGGGGCCTCATGTAACTTTTGGTGTAGAGGAGACCCTGCGTGAATCACCATTCATAGATATCGTGGTGGTAAGGGAGGGAGATGAGACGGTGGTGGAGCTAGTGGAAACCATTGCAAGGGACACTGATCTAAGCCAGGTTAAGGGCATAGCTTTTAGAAAAGATTCAGAAATAGTGGTCACTCCTGAGCGTGCATTCATCCAAAATCTGGATAAGCTTCCATTTCCAGCAAGACATTTGCTTCCCGTATCTAGATATCTAGCATTGCAGGCGGCGTGTGGTTTATCGACAAGTAGAGGCTGTCCCTTTGGTTGCTCTTTTTGTGTGGGACACCGAATGGTTGGGAAAAAGGTAAGATACCGTGACCCGAAGGTAGTAATAGATGAAATGGAGCGTATCATAAAACTGGGGTTTAAGTTGCTGGCCTTCGAAGATGACTTTTTCACCGTTAACCATAAACATTGTACGGCCATCTGTGATGAAATTACCGCTCGGGGGTTAGATGTGATGTGGGCAGCTTATGCTCGGGTGGACTCGATAGATAAACCTTTGCTGGAGAAGATGAAACAGGCTGGGTGCTTTGCTCTGTGTTTTGGGGTGGAGAGCGGCAATCAGAAGGTTTTGGATTTAGCTCATAAAAAGATCACGCCAGCGAAGATAAGGGAAGCTATTAAGCTATGCCAGAATTCAGGGTATGACTTCATTGCCTCTTTTATTGCTGGGCTTCCCGGTGAAACTGAAGATACTTTGAGGCAGAGTGTAGAATTTGCTGAAAGCCTTGGTGAAGGTGGGTGGGGGTTTCATATTTTATCTCCCTTCTTTGGAACAGAGGTCAGGGAGAGGGCTGCAGAGCTTGGACTCAAAATATTGACCAATGATTGGGAACGCTATGATTGCAATCAAGCTGTGTGCGAAACTGAAGGGATAAAGGCGGAGACATTAAACAAAGTAGTTGATGGAATTACTCAGATGTATTACGACCAGCGTGTCAGGGATACGTTGCTAGAGAAGCTCTCTGACAAGGAATTGAAAAAATGGCAGAGTGCGGAATCACAAAACTTGATATGGCAATTGTTGCACCAGGAAGTGATTGAGGAACAGGGAAAGATAAGGATGGATGGTAATCCTTCAGAAGTGGGGAAATACATTGCCGAATTACAAGGGCGAGTGTGGAATACCCTTTCCTTTCCGCTTGAGTTTGTTAAGACAGAAATTGGGAGGTTGATAGACAACGACTACTTGACTTACCAGTTAGATGGCAAGCACATTGTATGGAAGTGGAATGAGTGAGGTTACTTGTTTGTGAAGGGCAGCAGCGTTGCCAATATGGTCAAGGTGAGATCGCGGGTCACTAGAAATTGGATCAGGCTTGGCTGCATCCTACAATTTGTTGTGGTGTGTTGGATTGCCGTCAATCCAGAAGTAGATGGCTTTCTCTGTTAGAGAGGTGATTGCAAGAGCCAGGTGTCCGAGGCGTCTTACCGCTATTATCTCGTCCCTTCGAAAAGAAGAATTTTGGATTGTGACTTCTCCTCTTATAATAAAATAGCAATTATCGAACTAATCTTACGGATATTTTTGCTGATTGAATAGATATGGAAAGAAGCCTGGTTCTCATTAAACCTGATGCTATGCAAAGAGGATTAGCTGGAGAAATTATCTCTCGGCTTGAAAGTAAGGGACTCAAAATTGTGGCGATGAAAATGCTTCGTATGAATAAAGCATTAGCTCAACGTCATTATGCTGTTCACAAGGATAAACCATTCTTTAATGAGTTGGTCGACTTTGTTACCTCTGGGCCTGTCATCGCTATGGTTTTGCAGGATGATGACGCAGTGAAAGTGATAAGGCAAACGATGGGTGAAACTGACCCGGCAAAAGCTCTGCCGGGCACTATCAGAGGTGACTTTGGTGGAGACATCAGCCATAATTTGATACATGGCTCCGATTCGGTGGAGAACGCTGGAAGCGAGATTGCTCTCTTCTTTTCGGCTGAAGAGATTGTTGACCTTTCTATTGAATTCTGATTATGGGGATTGCCTTATGCCAAAGTCCTTCTAGTTGATAATAATCTCGCTCTACTGTTGTGAATATGTGAACAATTACCGAGCCGAAGTCAGTAAGCATCCAACCTGAATCAGGGGTGCCTTCTTTATGATGATGGATGACCCCTTTGTTTTTCATTGTTTCGTTAATGCCTTGCGAGATAGCTTCAATATGACGGTCTGAATCTCCGCTACAAATGACGAAATAATCCGTAAACGAACACACCTTCGTCGCATCCAGCATGACGATATTTGTTGCTTGCTTCTGCGATGCAGCTTCAGTAGCTAATTGTGCTATTCCTTCAGCTTTCAGGAAGATGCCACCTCCCCATTCTGTCTATAATTATAGCTTTTTCTTCAGAAATGGGAAAGGGGGTAGCGCCCACTACCCCCTTTCCTAAGTGAGGCGGGAGGTTTACTGGTAGGAAATCTTAGCTGGCTCTGGGATTCCTGCCCTGGCTGTTTTGGAAGTGACACCTATGTGAGATGTCGGGAATCGTTGATTACGCCGCAGGAAAGAAGGAACATCAAGGGTTTCGCTACCGCTTGCTATCAAGCGACGAAGCTCTTCAGCGTTAGTTATCCCTTTACCATACTGGCTGGTAAACCCAGTGGCGATAATGGTGAGCTGTAGCTCACTATCCATCTTCGGGTCATATACTACTCCGAAGATTATATTGGCGCCGGGGTCCACTGCATGGCTGATTACCTCAGCAGCTTCGTTGCACTCGAAGAGGGTTAGGCTAGACCCGCCAGTGATGTTGAACAGTACGCCTTTGGCTCCGGTTATGGACACGTCTAACAGCGGACTGGCTAAAGCAGCTTTAGCAGCTTCAGCAGCTCGGTTTTGTCCGCTACCTTTCCCCACGGACATCCAGGCTGGGCCGGCATCTTTCATCACTGATTTGACATCAGCAAAGTCTAAGTTAATTAGCCCTGGAACAGTGACCACTTCGGAGATAGCCTTTACTCCTGATCGAAGAGCGTCATCTGCAAATGCAAAAGCGCTATCAACGTTTGTCTTGGCATCGCAGAGTTGAAGAAGCCGATCATTAGGGATGATGATGAGCGTATCAACCTTACCTGATAAGGCAACCAATCCTTCTTCAGCTACTTGAGACCGATGTGCTCCTTCAAAACCAAAGGGTTTGGTTACCACAGCGATGGTCAGAGCACCGGATTGTTTGGCTAGTTCAGCTATTACGGGTATGCCACCAGTTCCTGTCCCACCACCCATTCCAGCGGTAATAAATACCATATCGGTACTCTCAAAGAGCTCCTCAATAATTTGACGGCTTTCCTCTGCTGCTTTGGCTCCAACTTTATGGTCGCCACCGACACCCAAACCTCGTGTCAGTCTCTCCCCTAACTGGATTTTGGTTGGTGTTTCAGCTAAAGCCAACGCCTGGCCATCTGTGTTCATAGCTATGAAGTCGACGCCTTTTATCCCTTGGCGAACCATTCGAGTAATGGCATTACAGCCGCCTCCTCCAATGCCTATAGCCTTTACTTTCGCTGGTGATGGAGTATAAATTTGTTTTGCCATTCTAACCTCCTTTCTAATTCATTGTTAGCTGCGGAGTAGTCTTCTAACAAGACTCGCAAAGCCACCCAAGATTCCAGCCCTTTTCACTCGGAAGGCAGCTCCTTCTTTGCCATTGATCGGCCACAGGATTAGTCCGAGAGTGGTGGCGTAGGCCGAATCATGCAAAATATCAGAGATGCCGTAGATTCCCGAATTCAAAGGGCGTCCTTTGCGCACAGGCATTTGCAGCACTGAACGCCCTAGTTCCTCAAACCCGGCTAAGTTGGCAGTTCCACCGGTGAGCACTAGGCCAAATGGGGCTAATGACCGATAATCGCTGGTAGGCATTTCCAGAAGGGTGAGTTGAAGTAGTTCTTCGGTACGGGAACGGATGATATCGCATAGGTCGCGGTAAGAGGCACTATGACCATTTTCGATACCTACCTGCTCTTCTTGGTCGACCTCCAAGTCCGGAGCGACATTACCATATCTCTTCTTCATTTTTTCGGCTATGCTGAAAGGCAAGCCTAATCCAATTGATATGTCACTGGTTACCTGGTAGCCAGCTACTGGAATAATAGAGGTGTGATAAATGTTGCCACCCTTAAATAGTGCAATGTCTGTTGTGCCACCACCGATGTCGGCCATTATGACGCCGCCTTCTCTTTCCTCTTGGGTTAACACGGCTTCACTGCTGGCTAGTGGCTCTAGGATCAGATCTTCAACTTCGATACCGGTACTGCGAACACATTTAACCAAGTTTTGCACTGCGGTTGCTGAAGCGGTGATGATATGTGTTTCTACATCAAGCCTAGTGCCGTGCATGCCTACAGGTTGTGTTACTCCCTCTTGTCCATCTAGAGCATAATAGCGAGGGATAGCATGGAGTAGTTTCTTTCCTTCAGGGACAAAAATGCTGCGAGCTACTGACAGTGCTCGTTTAAGGTCTTCAGGGCGCACTAGTCGATCGGTGCGTGGAATGGATACCACTCCTTGATTATTCAGGCAGCTTACGTGTCTGCCAGTAACGCCGATATAAGCCGAATCTATGCGTATGCCGCTGATTCTTTGAGCTTCCCTCGCTGAGGAAAGAACAGATGCCTTAGCTTCGTCCATGTTGACTACTATACCTTTGTGTAAACCGTGGGAAGGAACGACCCCCACTCCCAGGATTTCGATGTCATTTTCTGCTTTAACGTCGGCCATGATGGTGGCTATTTTAGTCGTGCCTACATCAATAGCTGAGATAATCTTCCTTCTTGACATTTTCACCTCCTTTGTTTTTTGGGATTCTCTGTATATCAGCTGAGTCGCTCGGCTATCCTTAATTTAGCACTGCGACTGCGCGGGTTGGATTTTGTCTCCAACGAAGTAGGTCTAGTGACCTTCCTTGATATGAGCTTTAAGGTAGGCATTTCAGTGCTAGATTCTCGACGCATGAATTGTTTAACTATGCGGTCTTCCAGAGAATGATAGCTAATGACTGCTAGCCTACCGCCGGGGCGAAGGAGGTTGATGGTCTGCCCAAGGGCTGTCTCCAGGTTCTCTAATTCACCGTTGACAGCGATACGAAGTGCCATAAAAGTCCTGGTAGCAGGATGAATTCTGGCATGCTTGCTACCCAGGACTTGCTTGACTACCCGAGCAAGTTTCAAGGTAGTGTGAATGGGACGGTTCTGGACGATGCGTTGCGCTATTTTTCGACTGTGGCGCTCTTCACCATATTCTCGTAGGACCCGCGCTAATTCCTGTTCGCACAGGGTATTAACCAGGTCAGCGGCGGTTAACCCTTGATTGGTGTCAAAGCGCATGTCCAGAGGTGCCTCGAGGTGGAAACTAAAGCCACGTTGTGCTGTGTCTAGTTGCAAAGAACAAACACCAAGGTCGAACAGAATACCATCAATGGGATAGAAATCATGTTGCTTGCAAATATCCTCAATATTGATGAAATTATCGTTAACCAGGGTAATTGCCTCACCGTAATGCGCCAGTTTGGCATTGGCTAGCTCAATGGCCTGCGGGTCAGTATCAATGCCTAAGATTTTTCCATCGGGTAAGATCCTCTCTAGGATAGCTGAGGCATGTCCTCCCAAACCCACAGTGCAATCAATGAAACGTTCTCCTGGCTGAGGGTTGAGTCCCTCTATTATTTGGTTAACCAAGACAGGCACATGGGTAGGCAAAGGAACATCCAATGCTATCACTTACTCTCCTTCATGTCCCAGAGTGTATCTAGTTGCTCCCACTCGCCTATTTGTTCTTCCCAAAGTTCCGGATTCCAAATTTCCACGTATTTCTGAGCGCCGATGACGACAGCGCTATCGGTGATTTCAGCGTAGTTGCGTAGCTCTGCCGGGAATGCTATTCTTCCCTGGCCATCGAAGATAAAATCGAAAGTACTAGCGCCGAAAAGGCGTCTTAGTTTTCTTTGCACATCCGGGGGTCTTGCTGCCTTTTCTAGTTCAGCTGCTTGTTTTATCCATTCTGGTAAAGGGTAGATGACGATGCATTTGTCTGCCCCCTTGGCTAGCTTGCCACCTTTTGAATCCTTTAATTGCTCCCTGAATTTTCGGGGCAGGGGCATCCTCCCCTTTTCGTCAACCTTATACCGATATGTGCCGTAGAAGAGACTCTCCTTCATATTAATTTAGTACGTAATACCAAACAGTACCTACATTGCTTATTTGCTTTTCGAGAATTCCATCATTCACTAAGTCTCGTAGCTCTTTATCCATCGCAGATTTGTCTTCTTCATGGTGGTTCAGAATACATTCTAGGGTGAATTTCATTTTGGGATGCCTGGTGCAGAAAATTAGGATTCTCTGTTGTATAGAAGTGTCATTGAGTGGTTCCAGAACGGCAACTGATTTTGCTTTGCGCGTATCCATAATAACCTCCACCTGCTTTTTTCCCCACAATCCACCACAATCTCCCACAACTATTATACTCTTCACCCCCATTCCTTTGTCAATACTTTTTGCCTGTTTTACCTAATTTTTTTGATTTTTGCGTCAAGATGTTTAAACATTCTGAGAACAACGAAAACAAAAAAGTTCTGTAACTGCTTAATAAATGTGTGATAAGATAAAAGAGCGAAAATGAGAATTGATATATTGTGCCTTTTTCCCGAGATGCTTGCATCGCCGTTTGATTGCAGTATTGTTAAACGGGCTAGAGAGCACGGATTAGTGGAGGTCGTTGTTCATAATATTCGGGACTACAGTCATGATAAGCATCACACCGTGGATGACTATCCATATGGGGGTGGTCCGGGGATGGTGCTCAAGGCCGAGCCAATTTTCGAAGCAGCGGAATCAATAAAAGAGCAGGTTGATTACAGTGATTTGCCGATTATTCTACTCACTCCCCAAGGTAGGCTTTTCACACAGCAAGTCGCTAGGGAGTTGGCTCTACATCAGAATATAATGCTAATTTGTGGTCATTATGAAGGTGTGGATGAGAGAGTGCGGGAGCATCTCGTTACCGATGAAATTAGCATTGGTGATTATGTGCTCAGTGCTGGGGAATTAGCTGCCATGGTTGTTGTTGATGCTGTGGTTAGATTGATACCAGGGGCACTTGGCTCACCACTATCATTTCACAATGACTCCCATAGCAACGGGCTTCTGGAATATCCTCAATATACAAGACCGAAAGTATATCGAGGTTGGGCAGTGCCGTCAGTTTTGCTTTCGGGAAACCATGGGGAGATTGCTCGCTGGCGACGGCAGCAGGCTATCCTGCGAACCTTGAAACGCCGTCCCGATCTCGCTAAACAAGGAAATTTATCTGCTGAGGAGTAAAAATGGATATCAGATCGCTAGTTAAGCCGAAAATAAACCCAAATATTCCTCAACTTTCTCCCGGGGATACGGTGAAGGTTAGGTTGAAGGTGGTAGATGCCGATAAGGAGCGAGTTCAACAATTTCAGGGTGTAATAATAAGGCTGAGGAAAGGCATTGATGGCGGCAATTTTACGGTAAGACGAGTAAGTTACGGGGTTGGAGTAGAATGTACTTTTCCCCTTCAATCTCCGCTTATACAGGATGTAGCAGTGCTTAAGCACGGTAAGGTGCGTCGTGCTAAGCTTTATTACATCCGAAAACTGAGTGCTAAACAGGCTCGATTGGCGGAAAGGCAGGAGAAAGTCCAAGCACCTTAAATGAAGTATGCCGATGTAGCGGTTAAGTGTCCAAGCTACTCCCCCTTTTGTTATGCCATTCCTCCTCACTTGAATGTGCACACAGGTCAGGCAGTCTGGGTTCCTTTTGGTTCCAGAATCGTGCAAGGTATTGTTGTGCAGTTGAGAGAGGTTCCTTCTGTTAATGTGGTTAAGGAGATAGACGATGTTATTACTGGTTACCCCTTGCTTTCTGCCACACAAGTCGAACTTGCTCAATGGATAAGCAGGCAATATCTTGCCTCTTTATTTGATGCCATGGCTCTGATGTTGCCACCTGGATTTGAGCGCAAACTCGCCAGTTACTTCCGTCTATCAGGCGATCAAAGTAGTTTATCATTGCTTACGCCAGAACAAGCCCAGGTTCTTCACTTTATTGAGGAGAGGGGAAGGGTAAGCCTCACGGAACTGGAGAAAAAGTTGGGGGCAAGTAAAGCTGGGCGAATCACTGACAAGCTTGTTGATCTCGGGCTGGTAGTTAGGTTTTCTGAGTTAGAGAAGGCAAGGGTAAAACCAAAAGTAATTCCTTATATTAAGCTTGTTGCCAGTAAGGACGATATTGCTAGTGAAATAGCTCGGCTGAAAACAACCAGAGCCTATAAGCAAGCTGCGTTATTACAATTTCTGGCTAAGGAATCCAAGCCACTTCCCATCAGCGAGGTAAGGAAGCGAGTTAGTTGCTCGCTTAAAACAGTCAGGGCTCTGGAAAGTGGGCACTTGATTTCTATAGAGTTGGTTACTGTCAGGCGTGACCCATTGGCGCATTTCGATATCAAGCCAATGCCTCCAGTGTCTCTTACCTCATCTCAGCAAGTTGCTTGGAGCAGGATAGAACATAACGGGGGTAAATCCACCGTTTTTCTTCTTTTTGGGGTTACTGGGAGTGGAAAGACAGAGATTTACCTGCGGGCTCTAGCTAAGACTGTCGCTGAAGGCAAGCGTGGTATTTGCCTTATTCCTGAGATTGCCCTTGCTGCACAGACGGTGGAGCGTTTTGCCAGTCGTTTTCCAGGGCGGGTAGCGGTATCGCACAGTGCTCTTTCTTTAGGTGAGCAATTTGATGAATGGTGGTGGACAAGGAGAGGGGAATGCGATGTAGTTATCGGGCCTCGAAGCGCTTTATTCGCTCCTCAACCTGACCTTGGGCTGATCATTATTGATGAAGAGCATGAATGGACATATAAGCAGGAAGATAAATCTCCTCGCTATCATGCTCGAGATGTAGCTCTTAAATTAGCGGAGTTGAGCGGTGCTACTGTTATTTTAGGTAGTGCCACACCCGATGTTGATAGCTTTCACAAAGCACGGCTGGGAGAATATAAATTGGTGGAACTGAAGGAAAGAGTTACTTCTCATGGTTATTCACCACTCCCTGAAGTAAGCATAGTGGACTCAAAGGAAGAGCTCAAAGCTGGAAATACCAGCATGTTTAGTCGCCGTCTACTAAGTGCGATGAAAGAAGCTTTGGTTCAAAAGGAACAAATAATCCTTTTTCTTAACCGCCGTGGCACAGCCACTTTTGTCCAGTGCCGGCGTTGTGGTTTTGTTTTTCGCTGCCCCCGTTGCTCAATAGCGCTCACCTATCATTCAGTGGAGAAGAAGTTAGTTTGCCATAGATGTCATTATACTTTGCTACTTCCCGTAGATTGTCCAAATTGTTTGAGTTCACGCCTCAGGTTCTTGGGCATCGGCACACAGAGGGTGGAAGATGAAGTGAAGCGATTCTTCCCACAGGCAGCAGTGCTTCGCTGGGATAGGGATGTAACCAGAAGGCGATATGCACATGAAGAATTATTGAGCACTTTTCGGAATCGTAAGGCTGATATACTCATTGGCACTCAGATGATAGCCAAAGGGCTAGATTTCCCCTGGGTGACTCTTGCTGGGATAATTAACGCTGATACTGGGCTTAACTTTCCTGATTTCCGTGCTGGCGAACGGACCTTTCAGCTTCTTTGTCAGGTAGCTGGTCGGGCTGGCCGTGGGGTTAAAGTGGGGAAGGTTATCATTCAGACATATTCTCCGGAGAATTACGCTGTTCAAGCTGCAGCCAAACACGATTATGTCAGTTTCTATGATCAGGAGATAAACTACCGGCAGCAATATAGCTATCCTCCTTTTAGTCGGTTCATCCGCCTGGTTTATGCTCATACCAATGATAAATTGTGTCAGAAAGAGGCGGAGAAGGTGAGTGGTTTACTATTGGAGAAAAAACGAGAGGAGATGATTGAATGGAACTTAATCGGTCCCATCCCCGCTTTTGCTTCCAGAGTTAGGGGGAGATATCGCTGGCAGATTATCATTCGTGGTTCCAATCCTTCTCAAGCTTTATCGGACATAACCTTACCTCAAGGCTGGACTGTGGATGTTGACCCTGTGGGTATGGTCTAGATTTACGTTGTAGAAGAGTTGAGCTATAATTCAGGCATGGCAGTTTTGGAGATTCGTACTTTGCCTGACCCGGTATTGCGGCAAAAAGCAAAAAGGGTAGCTAACATTGATGGCTCGATTCAGAAGCTAATCGACGACATGATTGATACTATGCGGACTGTCCACGGTGTAGGGTTAGCTGCTCCGCAAATAGGTAAATCGTTACGCATAGCGGTTATCGAGATTCCCGAAGAGGAAGTCATCACTTTGATTAATCCTGAGATAATAAAGAGGCAGGGCGAGCGGGTGGTTGAGGAGGGTTGCTTGAGCGTTCCTGGTTATTATGGAGAGGTTAAGCGCTCAAAAGTAGTCAAAGTGAAGGCACAGGATAGAAGCGGGAAGGAATTTCGTCTTAGGAGGGAGGGACTTCTAGCACACGCTTTGGAACACGAAACAGACCATCTTAATGGCATTCTATATGTTGACCACATAGAAGGCCACGACAGACTATGGGAAGTAACTCCGCAAGGTAACCAAACCTTAGAACATCCAATAATCTAATTCAGCTTTTTCCGTTAGTGCGCTGCCATACCTTGCAATTTCTGTTCGTCCATTTCCACTTGGCTAGTGATGTGGCTATGGTTAATCTTATGACGTGATTTCCTATGCTGATATCGTCAAAACGGGGCTGAAGCTGAGGTAAAGGGCTAACACCAAGCTAACAACCTCGGGTTTCATTGTTTGATACTGTGCAATATACGCAGAACTCGTTTATAATACCCTATTGATCTCGGTGGAATTAGTAACCCAGGATATGATGTCGTTGTTTTGAAGTTTCTCTGATGGTCCTTCCGTCTAGATTTTAGTTACAGGAGGTAAGAGTGCAGTACGAGTTAACTGAAGAGCAAAAAATGCTGAAGGCTGCGGTGAGGAAATTAGCTGAGGAACAAATTGCGCCCGGGGCCCATGAAAGGGATGAGAAGGAAGAATTTAGCTGGGAGATGGTTAGGCTTTTACGGGATGGCGGTTACTTAGGCATAGACTTCCCTGCGGAGTATGGAGGTGGTGATGCTGGCATGCTGGCTGAGACTATCGTGGTAGAGGAACTTTCTCGCGTCGATGCCTCCGTTGGACTTCTTGTTGCTGATCAGGCGCTCGGTGCATTGCCAATAATGTTGGCTGGTAACAAAGAAGTAAAGGATAGATTTCTTCCTAAGCTCAGCACGGGTGAGCATCTGGCTGCTTTTGCGCTTACAGAGACGTCCGGTGGTTCCGATGTAGCCGACTTTAGTTGTCGAGCTGAAAGGGGGAGCGATGGATACATTGTTAATGGCAACAAGATATTCGTTACTAATGGGGGTGTCGCTGAGGTAGTCACTGTGTACGTGGTAACTGATCCTGAGAAGGGTGCGTACAAGGGTTCTAGTGTATTAGCTGTCACCAAGGGGACGGCTGGTCTCTCTGTAGGTAAACACGAGGTCAAGATAGGTATTCGGAGTTCTGACACTGTGGAGCTTGTGTTTGAGGATTGTCATGTACCTGTTGAGAATCTTGTCGGGGAAGAAGGACGCGGATTTGCCATTTCTATGAAGACCCTGGATTTCGCTAGACCAGCAATAGCAGCTCAAGCTCTGGGTATAGCTCAGGGCGCTTTAGACTATTGTATAGGTTATGCTAAGGAAAGAATTGTATTTGGTGTGCCTATTATCCAGCATGAAGGAATAGGATTTAAGCTGGCGGACATGTGTATACTTACTGAAGCGGCGAGACAGCTCTTATACAAGACCTGCTCCATCCTGCAGGAGTGTCCTAAGGATATGACCAGGCTATCACCAGAGCAAATTAGGTATTCATCAATGTGCAAGACCTTTGCCAGCGATGTGGCAATGAAAGTGACTGTGGAAGCAGTACAGGTTGTCGGTGGCTTTGGATATTGCCGTGATTATCCCTTGGAGCAACGCATGAGGGATGCCAAGATAACTCAGATATACGAAGGCACAAACGAGATACAAAGGCTGGTGATTTCGAGGAATCTATAGACGATTCAGTAAATAGAAATGGGCTCTTTATCGGTAATGACTTTTCTGGTTTCGGATAACTTAAGTCTCAAGTGCTTAGGGATAGTGAACATGGCTTGATGAGTAAGCCCATCATAGAATTTCAGTTGTCTTGATATTCTTGTTGAGATTTTAAGGTCAATCTCTTCAGGTGTTAACTTAGCAGGGTCAAGTTTCTGGGAGGCAGAGGCAAAGCCCCACAGGCTATTAAAGGAAGGTATATGAGCTTGGTAGGGGCGAACTATGGGGAAAACGTTCGCCAGCGTATTAACGATGTCCGCGAAGTTCTCTAACTCTGTCCAATCGGCGGACTCGGCTTGAACCGAGATAATGCCATCTGGTTGCAGCCTTTGTTTAACCAGGTGATAGAATTCCTGGGTATATAGCAGGCGAGCCGGGCCTTCTTGTAAAGGGTCAGGCAGGTCAATGATGATGACATCAAATTTATCATCGTTTTTTTCAAGGTATTTCCTAGCGTCGGCGAAGTGCAATTCTGCCCGCTGGTCATCAAAGGAATTTTGGTGCCATGAAAACAAGAAGCGGCGGCAAATATCTACCACTTCTTCGTCAATATCTACCATGATAGCTTTCTTGACTGACTTGTGGGCCAGCACTTCTCTTAAGGTAGCTCCTTCACCACCACCAGCAATAAACACCTTCTCGGGATGGGAATGGGCGATGATGACAGGGTGTACTAAAGCTTCATGATAGATAAATTCATCAACTTCGCTTGATTGAATCTTACCATCAAGTACAAGGCATTTCCCGAACCGCTCATTATTAATGATATCTATGGCCTGAAATTTGGTCTTCCCTGAGTATGTCAACTCCTTGACCCTGTATGATATGGTGATGTCGGGGTTGACATAATCATGAAACCATTTACGTTTATCAGGTTCAGCGGCCTTCATTAGTTTGCAACGCTCCTAACCTTACTTTCCTCTACCATACCTCTTCGTAACTCGATTATGGAACACTTTTGGGGCTGTAAGCTTTGTGTTATTAGATTGGCTATTTCCTCGGGATTTACATTGTTTCCGCAGGTAAACACATCTACAGCAGCGTAGCTATACTCCGGCCAGGTATGAATTGCGATGTGGGATTCAGCGATATTAATTATTCCACTCACCCCACGAGGGGAGAATTGATGAAAAGATTCACCAACTATGGTAGCGCCGCACTGAAGGGCAGCTCGGTGCAAGCAATCTCTAAGAAAATCTAGGTCATTTAACACCTCCTTATTGCAATTTTTTAACTCTAGTAACAGATGTCTTCCCAGTGCATACAAATCACCTTCCCTCCTTTAAGAGATTCTTAGATTTGCGCCCAAGTTTTTGGGCAACAGGTGCAGATTTTATATCGTATGTTAACAAGGGTCAATATGTACTGTGAAAGAAAACGCCTATTATAAAGTGATTCTGGCTATTCTCTCAATACCAGCTAGATCGGGTATTATCGCAACGTTACCTTGGGGGAAGTGACTATTTATCAATGAAGTTATCGGCTCTTTTTGTCCATAGCCGATCTCTAAAAGCAGGCAACCACCTGGGCAAATCTTCTCCTGAGTTTGATTTAGTAGCTGGCGTATTACATTCAAGCCATCTTCTCCACCAATTAAAGCTACCGAAGGTTCAAAATTCATTATTTCCGGGGGCAACATCCTCAATTCATGGTTTTTGACATAAGGTAGATTAGCTATTATTACATTCACAGGCTCAGGCAGTGGTTCAAGCAGATTACCCTGCAGAAGGGTAACTTGATGGGTAACGTGGTATCGCTGGCAATTTATATGGGCTACGTGGAGAGCTGAAGCAGTGATATCTACGGCATAGACTTTGGCCTGTGGTAATGCTAAGGCAACGCTGATTGCGATAGCACCACTGCCAGTGCCAATATCAGCGAGGATAAGTTGACTTTGTGAAATACTGTGGTGGTGAGCGAAATCAATTGCTTCTTCGACCAGTAGCTCGGTTTCTGGTCTGGGAATGAAGACACGATGGTTAACATAAAAATCGTGACCATGAAAGTCACAATGCCCCGAGATATAGGCAATAGGTTCGTGAAGGAGGCAGCGATTAATGGAGTGCTGAAGCTCTCTTATTTCTGTTGGGGTCAATACTCTTTGTGGCTCACTATACAATTTTGTTTTTGATATTCCCAGCGCATGGCAAAGCAAAAGCTCAGATTCAATACCAGCCTCGTCGGAGTTTGCCGATGCCAGTGTTTGCCTAGTTAGAATCAAAGCTTCTCTCGAGGTCATGAGAGGATTGCTTCCAGTTGTTGAGCTTGCTCTGTGGTGGATAGTGCTTCAAGGAGTCCATCAAGCTCACCATTCAGGATTTCAGTCAAGTTATGAAAAATGGTGTTAATGCGGTGGTCGGTGATCCGGTCCTGAGGAAAATTGTAAGTGCGAATTTTTTCTGCTCGGTCACCTGTGCCTACTTGCGTTCGACGCTCCCTCTCGATCGTCTCTGCTTGCTTATGTTGTTCTAGGTCGAATAATCTTGCCCTAAGAACCGCCATAGCTTTCATCTTGTTTTTCAGTTGAGAGCGTTCATCCTGGCAGGTAGCTGTTATTCCTGTGGGGATGTGTGTGATGCGTACCGCGGTGGTTAACTTGTTCACATTTTGTCCCCCAGCACCGCTGCTACGGAAAAGGTCTACCCTGAGCTCGTCTGGCTTTATGTTCAACTCGATTTCCTTTGCTTCGGGAAGAACAGCCACAGTAGTTGTTGAGGTGTGAATCCGTCCCGAGGCTTCGGTAATAGGCACTCGTTGCACTCTATGTACTCCGCGCTCATACTTCAGCTTGCTAAAGGCACCTTTACCTTTAACTTCGAATACCACTTCCTTAAAACCACCAATGTCACTTTGACTACTATTCATGATATTTATTTGCCATCCTTTACGCTGAGCATAGTGACTGTACATGCGAAATAGATCGGCAGCAAAAAGGCTTGCTTCCTCACCACCAGCGCCCGCTCTTATTTCAACAATGATATCTTTGTCATCGTTGGGGTTTTTTGGTAGCAAAGAAAGCTTTAGTTTATCAATCAGGTCATCCCGATGTTGTTCTAGCTTGTTTCGTTCTTCTTTGACCAGAGCAATCATTTCAGGTTGAAGGTCATCATTAAGCAAAGCTTCGAGGTCAGCCAACTCCCTGGAGATCGTTTTATATTGTTGGTATTGGGTGACGATGTCCTTGAGGTTAGCTCTTTCCTGCAGCAGCTCTTGTAGCTGTTTTGGGTCAGTAGCAATTTCAGGCTGGGCAATCATCTGCTCCAGTTCTTCGTAGCGCTTTTCTATTAATCCCAGTTTATCGAACATGACTTCTAATTAACCCTTCTGTTCTTCAAAGCTATTATAATATAGCCCACGAAACCTATTCAAATAAATTTAAGGGGGTAGTGTTACTATGAAGGTTTCCCCGGAGTGCTATGATTGCTTAGGAAGGCTAATTTGCCAGGCGGGCAAGCTGGCTACAAACGATGAATTACTCAGGCAAAAGGCGGTGGAAAAAGCCACAAATGTCCTTGACCGCGAATTTTCCAGTGAGCAGATATCCATCGCAATTGCTACCAAGCTCCATAAGATAATACGGGATGTAACTGGCAATCCAGACCCCTATCGAACGGTGAAGGAAAATGAACTGGTGGTTGCCGGGGAATTATTTTCTAAGGTGAAGGGTCATTATAAAGATACTGTCAATGATTATATCAAACTTGCTGCTGTAGCTAATGCCATAGATTTCTTCAGGAGTCTCGACGACGTTACCGAGGATATAAAGAAACCAGTGGAGTTTGCCATAGACGATTCCCAGCGGTTTGAAGCAGAGTTAAGAAAGGCGTCCAAAGTTTTGTATTTGGCGGATAATGTTGGTGAAATCTATTTTGACTTGCCTTTGGTCAAAAAAATGAGGCAGTTGGTTGATGTTAAATATGTGGTTAAGCCTTCACCTGTTCAAAATGATGCCACGGCAGAGGATGTCAAAGAAGCTGGATTGGAAGGCGAATTTGGAGTGGTGATGACTACAGGTGTGGCTTCACCCGGGGTAATTCTTGACTTAGCTTCAAATCAATTCAGGCAGGAATTTAAAGCAGCGGACCTTGTATTCGCTAAAGGCATGGGAAATTATGAGTCATTGAGTGAACTTCCTGAGGAAGGAAAGGTGTTTTACTGCCTTATGGCGAAGTGTAGACCGGTGGCAAACTCGTTGGGAATATCGCTGAATAGCTATGTTGCTATGCTGAGGTGAGTTAACACGTTGGTTTCTTATTTTTATATTAACTCTTTCAATGCGGAACAGTAACCTTCATAAGTTGAGGAATCAAAAAGGACAAAATTCACCTCCTTCAGGGAAGCAGGTTTTTCTTTGAGGAACGAAACCACGGCTCTAAGAGCTACTCTTGCTGCCTTATCCAGGGGATAGCCGTATGCTCCTGTGCTTACAGAGGGAAAGGAGATACTGGTCAAATTCCACTCTGCTGCTAGTTTGAGGCTTTCACGGTAAGCGCTAGCCAAAAGCTCAGCTTCATTTCTGTCGCCACCATCCCAGATAGGCCCCACAGTGTGTATGACATGCTTTGCTTTGAGGTTTCCCCCTGTGGTAATTACAGCTTTCCCTGTCGGCAATCGTCCTTGTTTAGCAACAATTTGCTTGCACTCATCCAGGATAGCTGGCCCACCAGCTCGATGTATTGCTCCGTCTACTCCCCCGCCACCCATCAAACTAGGATTAGCAGCATTGACTATAGCGTCGGTATCTTGCTCAGTAATATCTCCTTGAATTAACGAAAGCCTGACTTGGTTAATTAGTGTCTCCATGTTTCCCACTTATCGATATCGCAACTGAAGTACTAATTGTAAGAAATCTCATTACCAATAGCAACGCTGTGACTATCCTATTTCTCGTCTCCAGGGCAAGGTTACATGATGGGAAAAGTCTGCCAAGCCAGTCTTGATGAGATTAGTTGTTGCTGGTAACATTTACGGTAGGTCGTGCTAGGCGGGGAGCTAGCGGTGCCCTGAACCCGAAATCCGCTATAGCGGGGCTGAATTCCTGCTTGAGATTTCGAGGTGCAAGGTTGCTTTTTGCTAAGCGGTGATGAAGTTTGGGTTCTATGCGACGGAGAACTACGAACCCCGTCAGGTCCGGAAGGAAGCAGCGGTAAGTAACATTCTCTGGGTGACATAGAGGTGCCTGGACGGAGCTGGCTGGCAAAAGTAATTTGCACCATAGAAACCGAGAGCAGGTGCACGACCTAGATTGATATTTGGATGTATCTCAGGGCGAAAAAAAGATTAGGCCAGCATTTCTTGATTAACGAAAGCGTGGTGGAGCGCATTCTCTCTGCAGCTGAACTTGATAGGGCAGACATTGCTGTGGAGATAGGTCCAGGAATGGGCATATTAACTAAAGAGCTGGCTCGGCGAACTGCCAAGGTGATTGCTGTTGAACTTGATATTAAATTGGTTAGTGTGTTGAATAAAAGGCTGGCTTCTTTTCCAAATGTCGAGATTGTGCATGCTGATATACTCAAAATCACTCCTGAAGAACTTTTAAAGGGAAAGATTGGTACTCCAGTGAGTAGCGGACAAACTTATAAAGTAGTGGCTAATCTTCCTTATTATATTACTTCACCAATATTGTGGCATTTCCTTCGTGCTAAGTTGAAACCCTCGTTGATGGTGATAATGGTGCAGAAAGAGGTTGGCGAGGCTATTGCTGCCATGCCTGGCAAGATGACTCACCTCAGCATTGGTGTCCAATTTTACAGTAAGCCAACCATTATAACTTATGTGCTAGCTAAGGATTTCCGTCCCCCACCCAAGGTAGATTCTGTGGTCCTGCGTCTCGACGTTTATTCTGAACCACCCGTTGAGGTATCTGATGTCCAAGGTTTTTTTGACATGGTTCATTGTGGCTTCAGTTCACGTCGCAAGCAACTCCGCAACTCCCTGGCTCACGGTTTGGCGATATCACCTGACCAAGTCTGCCGGTTACTTGAAGGGATTGGAATAGATGCTACAAGGCGAGCGGAAACTCTGAGCTTGGAGGAATGGCGAAAGCTATGGAAAGCTTTTGCCCCGTTCAGAACACAATCATTATGCTGACTGTCTACGCACCGGCAAAGATAAACCTCGTTCTCGAAGTTCTGGGCAAGTATGATGATAACAACCACCAAATCAGGAGCATTGCCCAGACGATAACCTTATATGATGTTCTCAGCTTCGAGATGGCGAGAGAAATATCTTTGGAATGTAACGAATCAAGCTTGCAAGCTGAGAACCTGGTGGTGAAGGCAGCTGAGCTATTCCAAGAGGTTACCAATTGCCATAAGGGTGTGCGAATCAGGCTTCGCAAGAATATACCATGGGGGGTAGGTCTAGGTGGGGGGAGCAGTGATGCTGCCTCGACTCTTATGGCTCTTAATACTCTGTGGGAGGTGAATTTTCCTCAATCGCGGTTGGCTCATTTAGCTTCAACGATAAGTTCAGATGCCCCCTTGTTTGTCTACGGGGGCACCACTCTGGTAGAGGGAAGGGGGGAGAAAGTGACTCCGTTGCAGGATGCACCTCCAACTTACTTCGTCTTATATATGCCATCGGTAGCAAGGATACCAGATAAAACTAGCAGGCTTTACGGCAAATTAAGTACCAGGAATTTTACCCAAGGTCAGTTCGTACACGCCGCCTTGCAGACTTTGGAACAGGGGGAAACGCTCCCTTCCTCTTTGATGGTTAATGTTTTTGAAGAGGTAGCTTTTGATATTTTCCCCAGGCTTGATAAATATAAGGAAATATTTGAACAAACAGCGGGCTTGCCCATCCACCTCACTGGCTCGGGTCCTGGCCTGTTTGCTCCGGTTCTGAGCGAAGAAAAGGCTAATGAAGTGTGTCTATCTATGCAGAAGCGGGGACTGGAATGTTATGTGGTAACCTCGCTTCCTAGAGGTGAACCAAGTAAGTAAGATGCGAAGAAGATGGCTGAGATTGACGCTTTATAGCGCTGGCCTTATTGGACTTAGCGTTGGGTTTTTCTATTTACTCCAATACATCATGCTCCATTTTAATATCTCATCGGATGAATTAGGGCAATTTGCCTCTACCGCTTATGCAATCGTTTTTGGTACTACTTTGTTATCTAACGCTAGCGTTATGGTTCCGGTCTATTTCCATACATCTCTAATGATGGCAGTGGCATCAGAGTGGAATCCCATTCTTGTGGCTTTGGTAGCCAGTATAGGTGGTGCCCTAGGGGAAATAACTGGCTACTATGCTGGTTACTTAGGAAAGAAGATAGTAGCTACTGAAGGTATGCCGGGATACAATAGGTTTGTGGATTGGGTTAATCGATATGGGCCGCTGGCGATATTTCTTTTTTCTCTCCAGCCTATCTTGCCATTTGATATCGCTGGACTTGCCGCTGGAGCATCAAGATTGCCGATATGGAAATTCTTGTTGCCGTGCTGGGCGGGGAAATTCATTAGATATAGTGTGCTTTGTTATTTTGGTTATTGGCTTCTTCAATTCCTACCCTTATGGCCTCAGCCGCTGGGCTAATTTTTCCTCCTCATCCTTAGTGGTAACCTCGCCGTTCAATTTTGCCTTGTGCAATATCTCGAGGATTTCTCCCAACTTTGTTCCTGCAGGGATGCCCAGTCTTTGAAGGTCCTCCCCATTAAGACAAGACTTTACATAACGTAATTTAGAAAGGAAAAGTTGAAGGTGCTGACAAATCACGGGCTTGTCTTCGGCTATAATGTTAGCCTTAATGGCTAATGGGTCATATTCATGAAGGAAGTAATAAATATCGCTGGGCTTCAAAGATGGTTTATTTAATTGAGTAAGGTGCAGCTTGAGTCGAGCGGTATCCTTCAATGTCTTGGTTAGCTTTGCTGATGGGTTAAGACGGCTTACCAACTGGTTAAGCTGCTCCCCATTGAGTGGGTAGGCAAGAAGACAAAAATAAAGTGCTGGAAGTTCATTTGGCTTACCTAATCGGCGTGCATCATCAAATTTAGCAGCGAGCCATTCATTGCCACCAAGGGAATGGTTTATCCTTTGTAATGCTCCCAAATCTCCAAGTCGCTTAATGGCATGTTCAGGATGTTCCTCTCTGAAGATTAACTCCAGTTCGTGCCTTATTCGGTCGCCACTTATAGTATCCAACATGGAAATATCTCGCTTGAGTAATCGGGCGGTCTTGCGCTCAAGATTGAATCCTAATCGTTGTTCATAGCGTATCGCTCGTAAAATTCTGGTAGCATCATCGCTGAAACTATCAGGGTGCAGGATACGGATGAGATGTGAATGTAGGTCATCTTTGCCATGATGAGGGTCAAGTAGCTGTCCATAATCTTCAGCGGTGAGGGATATTGCCATGGCATTGATGGAGAAATCTCTGCGGAAGAGGTCCTTTTCAATACTGCTTGGCGTGACTGTAGGTAGTGCACCAGGTCTGGCGTAAGTTTCGCTTCTGGCAGTCGCGATATCTATCGCAAAGTCACCGCTGTTGATTTTAGCAGTGCTGAAGCGTGGATGTATCACCAATCCTGCCTCGCTGATTCTAGCTATTCGATTAGCTAGTTCGACAGCATCGCCCTCGGTTACCAGATCAAGGTCGAAATTAGGATAGCCTAGCAGTAAATCTCGCACTATACCCCCGACAAGGTAAACTCTTTGTCCTAGCTTGCTAGCCTCCTTGGAGGTATCACGAAGTAACTCAAGGAGTTCCTTGGGAAAGTAGCTCTTAACTTTTGAGGCTAAATTCACGGTTGGACTGGTTCTGGGCTATGCCTTTACCGGCTCTGCTTTGGTAAAACTCAGCTCTTCTGCTTCGACGCTGATAGCTACGGTATCTCCTTCCTTAAAATCGCCCCGCAGTATCTTTGTTGAGAGAGGGTTTTCCACATAGCGTTGAATAGCACGCCGTAGCGGACGAGCCCCATATTCAGGATTGTAGCCTTTGTTTATTAGCCATGATTTGGCTTCATTGTTTACCTGTAGCGCAATATTGTGTTCGGCGAGACGCTGTTCCACCTCCTTAAGCAACAAGTCGATAATTTTCGCCAGATGTTGCTCAGTTAAAATGTGAAAGATGATGATGTCGTCTACCCGGTTAAGTAACTCAGGGCGGAAGGTGCTCCTTAGCGCAGTTTCGATATTGCTTCTTAACTGTTGCTCTTCATCTTTGTCACTCTGGCGGAATCCTACACTTTGTCGACGGAATTCCTCTGTTCCCAGGTTGCTGGTCATAATAACGACGGCATTTTTGAAATCCACAGTTCTACCATGCCCGTCGGTGAGCCTGCCATCCTCCAATATTTGCAACAGGATATTAAATACTTCTGGATGTGCCTTTTCCACCTCATCGAGTAGGATGACTCGATAGGGTCGGCGACGCACCGTCTCTGTTAATTGTCCTCCTTCTTCATATCCTATATACCCTGGAGGTGCTCCAATGAGGCGTGATACGGTATGCTTCTCCATGTACTCTGACATATCGAGCCTTACCATGGCGTTCTCGTCGTCGAACAGAAATTCAGCTAGGGCTCGAGCTAGCTCGGTCTTGCCTACCCCGGTAGGTCCCAGAAAAATAAAGCTACCTATGGGACGTTTGGGGTCTTTGAGGCCAGCCCTGCCTCGCCTTATTGCCTCACAGACAGTAACCACAGCTTCCTCCTGATTTACTATCCTCTGGTGAATCCTCTCTTCCATCTGGACCAATTTCTCACTCTCGGTCTCAAGCATTCGTGAAACGGGAATCCCGGTCCATTGTGAGATAAGTTGGGCGATATCCTCTTCGTTAACTACAGCGTCTGTCTTTATTCCTTGAAGCCATTTCGTTTTGGCTTCGTCATATTTCGGCTCCAACTGCAATCTTTCCGCTCTCAGTTCCGCTGCTTGTTCATAATCCCCGCGCTGTGAAGCGGCCTGTTCCTCATCAAGCAAACGCTTGACCTTCTGTTCCAGTTCGCTGACCTCTGGGGGAGCGGTTTCCTGGTCAATACGTAACTTGCTGGCAGCTTCATCAATGAGGTCAATGGCCTTATCGGGCAAAAACCTATCAGTAATGTAGCGTTGACTGAGCTTTGCTGCTGCCACTAAGGCCGAATCATCGATTTTTATCTTGTGGTGAGCTTCGTATCTCGGCTTTAGACCCTTAAGCATCTCTATGGTATCATCGGCACTTGGTTCATCGATAAAAACGGGTTGAAAACGCCGTTCCAATGCTTTGTCCTTTTCAATGTGCTCGCGATATTCGTTCAGAGTGGTAGCTCCAATGCATTGAAGCTCGCCTCGAGATAAGGCTGGCTTGAGCATATTACTGGCATCAATTGCTCCTTCGGCACCACCGGCACCTACCACAGTATGGAGCTCATCAATGAACAGAATTACCTCTCCGCTTGCGTGGCGAATTTCGTCAAGAACTGCTTTCAGCCTTTCTTCGAATTCGCCTCGAAACTTACTTCCTGCTACCAGCGCTCCCATGTCCAGGGCGACTACCCTTTTCCCTTTAAGTGACTTAGGGACATCTTCAGCGGCAATTCTCTGGGCCAGACCCTCAGCAATAGCTGTCTTGCCCACGCCAGCATCGCCAATCACCACGGGATTATTTTTGGTTCGTCGGGAGAGTATCTGTATTACTCGTTTGATTTCCCTTTCTCTGCCAATCACAGGGTCCAGCTTGCCGTGTCGGGCTAACTGGGTGAGGTCGTGCCCGTATTTTCCCAGGGAGCGATACTTGCTTTCAGCACGGCGGTCGGTAACTCGGTGGGCACCACGAATGCGGCGCAGGGCCTGGTATATTTTTTCCTGGGTGATACCCAACTCCGCCAGGATTTTGCTGGCATCACCCTTGCCCTCACCGGCGATGGCGATGAGCAGATGTTCAGTGCTGACGAACTCGTCCTTTAACCTATCGGCTTCACGAGCGGCGTCCTCCATTAGTTGAGAAATACGCGGCGTAGTATAAATTTGTGCCCCTACGTAATTTATTTGGGGATAGTTTCGTAATGTCTTGTCCACACGACTTTTGACTTCCTCCGCATCTATACTGAGTTCATCCAATATTTGGTGGGTTATTCCTTTTTCCTGTTCGAGCAGAGCTAGCAAGATATGTTCTACATCCCATTGGCTATGTCGATAGCGGCGGACTAGCTCCTGTGATGCTGCTAGAGCCTCCTGTGCTTGCTCGGTAAATCTTTCCATCGCCATTGAGGGTCTCCTCTCGTTACGTTAAAATACAATGTAATTATAGTCAAGGGCAGACCTTTTAGCAAAAGGTAATCAAAGTCAAAGCCGAGGAAACCAAGAGCAAGAAGTAGATAGTTATGCTATAAACCTTCCTGTTGCAATAACTCCACAAATTGTCTGACGATATAGGCTGTAGCCCCCCAGACAACATGTCCTTGATATTCATAGAAGTAGACGGGGAAAGTTTGCCCGTTGATGGTTGCATATTCCTGGTTAAAATTCCTCCTGTCCATCAATGCTGATAGAGGAATGGAGAAAATTTGCTGTACCTCATCAGGATTTGCTTTAAAGGGGTAAGGATAGGGGATGAAGGCTACAAAAGGGGAGATAACGCAACCACTGGTGACAGTGATGGCATCGTCCAGTTCGCCCAGAATTTCTCCGTCTTTCTTGGCTAAGCCTATCTCTTCTTCGGCTTCTCTTAAAGCGGTGCTGATAAGGCTAACGTCACCTGGCTGGCGGATTCCCCCGGGGAAGCATGCTTCCCCTTGATGGAAGTTTACTCCCCCACTCCTCTCGGTAAATAGAAGGTGGTACTCTCCGTGGGCATAAAATAAAGGGACAAGCACCGCTGAGGGAATTAAATCCTTGTTATTGATCCTTTTCTTGTGATAGTGACTGAGAATTCGCTTGATTTTCTGTTTCATTACTTTAGGATTATAGCATGTATAAAATTTGCTAATGCATAAACTAAAGAGCTATACTAAAAGTTTGGGGGTTAAACACTTATGGCGGTAAAACGCGATTATTATGAAGTGCTTGGAGTGCCTCGGAATGCTACTGAGGAAGAGATCAAGAGGGCATTTCGTAAGTTAGCTTTTCAATACCACCCCGACCATAACAAAGAATCTGGGGCAGAAGAGAGGTTCAAGGAGATAAGTGAGGCTTACCAGGTTCTTTTCGATGCCGAGAAGAGAGCTAATTATGACCGTTATGGTCGAGCTGAGGGAATACAGGGTTTTCCTGACTTTGGTTTCGGTGGACTTGGTGATATTTTCGAATCGTTCTTCGGTTTTGGTGGAAGCCCATTTGGAGCTGCCACTGCCCAGCGTGCTTCACAGAGAGGAAGCGATCTGAGAGCATATATTACCCTTTCCTTTGAAGAGGCGGTTTTCGGTTGTAGCAAAGAAATTGAGGTAGAACGCGTCGAGAATTGCTCTTCATGCCGTGGCCTTGGCACCGAGCCAGGAACAAGTCCTCAAACTTGCCCTGAATGCCAGGGCACAGGGCAGGTAAGAAGGGTTCGCCAGAGTTTCTTTGGACGTTTTACTCATGTTACCAGCTGTCCCCGCTGTTCAGGCAGCGGGACAATAATAACTAATCCTTGCCGTCATTGTCGTGGAAGAGGGCGGGTAAAGGTGAAGAAGGAATTGGTGGTTGATATTCCCGCTGGCGTGGATGATAGCTATACCATGATTTTGAATGGCGAAGGCGACGTTGGCTTATATGGTGGCAGACCTGGTGACCTTTATGCCAGCCTCTCGGTAAAGCCCAGCAAGCTATTTCACAGAGAAGGAAGTGATATTTTTTATGAATTGCCCATTAATTTTGCCCAGGCTGCCCTGGGCGATGAAGTGGAAGTGCCTTCTCTGGATGGCAGAATAAAATTAGACATACCTTCAGGAACCCAGAATGGAAGGCCTTTCCGTCTCAAGGGGAAGGGAATAGCAAATGCTAATGGACGCGGCAAGGGAGACGAGGTTGTTATCGTTCGTGTAGTCACCCCGGAGCGTCTTGATAAGAAACAAAAGCGTCTTTTCCAGGAACTGGCTGAGATGTTATCTAAGCCTAAGCAGCCCTAGAACGATTCTGGGGATTAAATAGTGCCGGCGAAGGAAAGAATCTACGTGCCGGCTAAGCGTATTCTGCTTTACACGTCAAGTTGCGTCTCAAATTACGGAGATCATAGATAACCGCAAAAGCTCTTCTAATTCACCCTCACCTGCAGGGAGTCAGGGGGAGGGAGATCAAAGGAATTCTAAGAAAGTTATGCTGAGGACTGTAAATCACAGTTGAGAAGGGGAAACTTTACCGCTGGATAGATGTATTTAGTGTGGTAGTTAACGCTCTAGTGCAAGGTCGAGGGCCGAATGAGGTTACCGATCTAGCATTGGGTGAAATCGCTAAAGTTAGTGGGGTTAACTGCTGCTGGCTACAACTGGTTGATGAAAAAAGCAGCTGGCTGTGTAACAGCACCAAGACTCAGGCTGTGGTACGGGGTATTAAAATACCAGCCAAAACAGTACCAATGGGTGATTCATAAAACGGAGAGTATCCGTCACTATATGAGTATAGTTGAATAGTATTGGAGGTTCACTAGTATGCCTGTAACAATAAACGGTCAAACATATTATAGAACCGTCGAAGTTTGTCGGACAGTTGGTATAAGCAAAAGTACCTTATTTCGCTGGCTCAAGCAGGGCATATTGAACAAGTGTGAGCGCAGGGATAGGAGAGGATGGAGACTATTTACCAGGGATGAAATAGACGGATTGAAGAGAGAGGTCAACCAGATAAATAAAGCTGGAGGTTTGTAGAATTGCACCAAGAGGTTGCTGAAGTTAAGAAGGAGGCGAGAAAATGAGCAAGCGCATACTGGTAATTGACGATGAGGAAACCATAAGAAAATTATTTGTTGCAGCGCTTAAAGACACGCCATATGAAGTAGATACGGCCAACTCGGGTGAGCAAGGGATCGAGTTGGAACAAAAGACTAGATATGACTTGGTATTTCTTGACCTTAAGATGCCCGGTTTAAACGGTGTTGAAACTTTGCGCAGGCTATGGGAACTTGACCCAGGTATACCTGTTTACATCATAACAGCTTTTCACAAAGAGTTTTTGGATGAACTCGGAAGTGCCGCGGAAGACGGAATAAGTTTTGAGATTCTTCATAAGCCGTTCGGTGCTGACGAGATTAATCTGCTTGTAAGAAGCGTACTAGAAGGGTCGGTAGGATTTCAACAAATGGGATGAATCCCATGTATGAATTCAGGCTTCTGCTCGATGTCATCTCATTTAGGGTTAAGAGCTCTCAGATTAGCTCAAAGTTGAGGGTTATTAAAACTGCAGGGGTAATAGAATGCAAATAGATGAACTCCTAAAACTAACGGTAGACAAAGGTGCCACTGATTTGCATCTCAAGGTGCCAAGCCCACCGGTGCTACGCATTGATGGTATGCTTATCCTTCAAGAAGATTTGCCACCACTTACAGTTGAAGATATCGAATTCGTATTTGAACAAGTTACTATTCAAGAGCAGAGGGATGCTTTCGTTAGAGAACGTGAGCTAGATTTTGCTTACTCTGTTCCTGGCTTAGCCCGATTCCGGGTTAGCGCACTGCGGCAAAGAGGCACAGTGAGCTTGGCCTTCCGGCTCGTCTCAATTAAAGTTCCTTCCATTGATGAATTAGGACTGCCTCAAATTTGTAAGGAGCTTATGCTCAAGCCAAACGGGCTTATCCTGGTTACTGGCCCTTCTGGCAGTGGCAAGTCGACTACCCTGGCAGCGATGATCAATTATCTCAATGAAAATAAGATGCGGAATGTCATTACCATTGAAGACCCGATTGAATACTTATTCCGCGACCGAAAATGTATCATACATCAGCGGGAGTTAGGGACAGACACTAGGTCCTTTTCCACAGCATTAATACACGCCCTCCGGCACGACCCGGATGTAATTGTCATCGGAGAGATGCGTGACTTATCCACGATAACTACAGCTATCACAGCGGCCGAGACGGGGCACCTGGTGCTTGGCACACTACATACGATCGACGCTGCTCAGAGTATTGATCGTTTAATTGATGTATTCCCAGCAACGCAGCAACGGCAAATCAGGCTACAGTTGTCACAAGTATTAGAGGCGGTATTATCGCAGAGGCTCTTATCCCGTATTGGGGGAGGGCGAATAGCTGCCGTTGAAATTATGATTGTTAACAGCGTGATCAGGACACTCGTCCGTGAGGAGAAGCTCTTCGAAATAACCCCTTGTATCGAAATGTCTACCGGAGCCGGCATGCAGACTATGGAACAGGCGGTGACCGACCTGGTAAAGAGGAACATAGTTTCCCAAGAAGAAGCCATGATGCAAATCAGCGGCCCGATAGGACTTCAGCAATTACTTCAAAGTGGAGCCCGTTTACTGAAGAGGGAATAGATAGATTGAATAAAGAGGTCAACCAGATAAATAAAGCTGGAGGTTTGTAGAATTGCACCAAGGGATTGCTGAAATTAAGAAGAAGGCTGATGGAATACCTGGCTAGTCTTTTATTGCTTTGCTGAAGCTTGCAATTAGCTCAGTTGCCGGCTTGTTCTGGAACAGAATGTCATGGATAATTTCTGCTATCGGGGCTTCCAGGCTGAGTTTCTTGGTTAGCTGATGAACCGCTAAAGTGGTGGTCACCCCTTCAGCAACTTGTGGCATGGAGGTGGATATCTCAGCCAGGGAATGTCCTTTGGCCAACTGATAACCAACATAGTGATTGCGACTTAAAGTGCTAGCGCAGGTAGCTATTAAATCACCCAAACCAGCTAGCCCATAAAATGTGTCCTTCTTAGCGCCCAAGGCCAATCCCAGGGAAACAACCTCATTCCAGCTCAAAGCAACAAAAGCAGCCTTGGCATTATCGCCTAGTCCTAATCCATCGATCATTCCGGCGCCCAGAGCAATAATGTTTTTCAATGCTCCGCTTAGCTCTACACCAGCAACGTCATCAGTGGTAAATATGAGGAATCGGGGTGACCGGAGCAAATCCTTCGCCTTTTTGGCAGTGATGATGTCTTGAGCAGCAAGTACTGAGGCGGCCGGCAGTCCCTGAGCAATTTCCTTTGCCAGGTTGGGGCCGGAGAGAACGCAGATCTGCTTTTTCAGGGGAGGAACTTCTTCTTCGATTATCTGGGACATTCTTTTGCCGCTATCTACCTCCAATCCTTTGGCGGCGCTCATTAATATCGTTCTGTTGTTCAGATGATGTTTAATATGGGTGATGTTTTCCCTGAATTTCTGGGAAGGAACTGCCAGCATTACCAGCTCAGTTCCGTCGGTGGCTTCTGCAATGTCACTTGTGGTGGTATAACTATGTTTCTCGTGGTTTAACTGCTCAGCTTCGCCTTCACTTCTTGCCCACAGCGTTACTGTTACGCCGTTATTGCTTAACAAAGTTCCTAGAGTATTGCCCCAGGTGGTATTACCTATGATGGTGGCTTTAGCCATAATTTGGCTAGCTTATTTGCTGGCCTTTGTCACCCAGCCGCGGCTCTATACCCTGCTGTAGCCTTCTTATGTTCCCACGATGCTGATAGATAATCAGGGCTGTAGCTGCCAGACTGTAAGCGAGGTAAATAGGGGCGAGATTATAGGCAATGGTCATAGGTATCAATAGACACCATGTAGCAATAAGTGCGATTATTGAGGCTAATGACATATAGCGACTGTTCAATGCGGTCACAGCTAGAACCTCGCCACCAAATATAGCTGCAGGGGGGAAGATGGGCAATAATGTTCCGAAGAAGGCGGCTACTCCCCTACCCCCTTTAAACTTCGAGAATATGGGCCAGTTATGTCCTGCCAGCACTGCAAGCCCGGCTAAAACTTGGGCTGCCTGCCAATAGTAGAGGTTTACTCCACCGATACTCAGCACGCCTGGGTCAACGATTACTACAGCTAGAAGGACCGCTCCAGCAGCTTTGCCGATATCAAGGACTATGGTTAAAATGCCCGCTTTTGTTCCTGCGACACGCATCACGTTAGCACCACCAGTCTTGCCACTGCCGTGTTTTGTGACATCAACGCCCTTAGATATCTTGCCAATTATCAACCCGCAGGGGATGGAGCCAATCAAATAAGCGATGATTATTACAGCAACAAACTCAGCGATTATCACTTTGCCACCTTTATCTTTCTACTGCTTTTGTGACTAAATTTGGTGAAATTTAGCTGTAATGGCACGCCACGGAAGCCAAACTTCGAACGGAGCTTCTTTTCTAAATACCTCTGGTATGGGGGGTGAATCAACTTGGGGTCGTTGACCTGCAAAACAAAGTTTGCTGGTTTCGATTCATCTTGATAAGCGCGCATAATTTGCAACCGTTTTGTACCTACTCGTGGAGGTAAGTGGGTATCCACTGCTTCTTCGATGGCTTTGTTGACTGCTGAGTCTGATAAACGCTTCTGCCTTTCCTGCCATACTTGACAGGCTAGAGGCAAAACGCGCTCCACTCCCTTTCCTGACTCAGCTGAGAGGTAAAGCATAGGTATATAATACATAAATCTGATCCTTTTTTCTAGGAGTTGTTTGAATTCCTTCTTCTGTGTGCGTGGAATGATATCCCATTTATTGACTAAAAACACTATTCCTTTGCCTGCGTCCAGGATATAGTTAGCAATATGTAAATCCTGAGCAGTAATAAATTCAGCAACGTCGAGCAGCAGCAGAGCCACATCGCATCGGTTAATTGCTTGAATGGCACGAATCAAGCTGTAGTAATCAATTCCAGCGTCTACACGGCCTCTTCGTTTGATCCCCGCAGTATCGATAAGCAAGATGTTCCTGTTATTCCAATTAACCATGGTGTCGATAGCATCACGAGTCGTCCCTGGTGCTTCATGAACGATAGCTCTTTCGGCGCCAATCAAGGCATTTAACAAAGTTGATTTGCCTGTATTAGGGCGTCCCACGATGGCTAATTTCACATCTTCTGTCTGTGTAATGGGAACACTTACTGAAGGGACAAGGGCCAACACGGTGTTCATTAACTTATCTATCCCTCGATTATGATAGGCGCTGATAGCTAATGGTGTGCCCATGCCCAGGCGGTAGAAATCGCCTACCTTGTTTGTTTGCTGTTCTGAGTCAATCTTATTTGCTGCCAGCACTTTCGGTTTGTTAAGTGTGCGTAGTATATCAGCTAGTTCTTCATCAGCAGCAATGACGCCGTCTTTAGCGTCTACCATGAAGATGATGACATCTGCCTGAGTGATAGCTGCTTCAACTTGCTGCTTGACTTTTTGTTGCAGTAAAGAGGGAGGCTCTAATTGCCATCCACCGCTATCAACTACAGTCAGTTCCTGCCCCTGCCAGGTGGTGGAAGTAAATATTCGGTCTCTGGTAGTTCCAGGGGAATCACTGGTGACGACAAGGCGTCTCCCTGCCAGCCGGTTAAGCAAGGTTGACTTGCCTACGTTAGGTCGTCCCACAATTGCGACAACTGGCTCTGCCATTTACCTGTTACCCGTTGATTCAGTCTGTAAAAGGATCTTGGCTAACAGTGCTTTTTGCAGGTGAAGCCTGTTTTCTGCCTGGTCAAAGACCACTGACCTTGGGTCATCCAATA
>CAZYNG010000002.1:0-15123 GCA_964648615.1 uncultured Dehalococcoidales bacterium
GTCTCTTTCCACAAGTATATCTTCCAATTCTTCAAGCATCCTTTGCTTGTCCTGCGGCAATCTCCCCCGAACTGAGAAGTAATTTGAAGCATGCATAGAACTGAAGAAGCAATTGGTGAAATGGGATTCCTCCACGATGGTCTTGAGTTCCTTCAAGGATTGGAATGGAGAAACAGGATGAAAATCACCTCCCTGCCATTGTTCGTAAAGTGGCGTGCCAGGAACCAAGGTTAAGGTTAGCGCTCCAACATACTCAGGGTCTATCTCGGTGAGGACTCTAGCTGTTTCCAAGCAGTGTTGCTCGGCTCTTGCCACCCCCCCAAGCCCCAGGATAACCGTGACTGAAAAAGTTATCCCGGCCTCCTTAACCCTCCTCCCGGCACTAACCATGTGGTGAGAATCTACCCCCTTGCCAATGCTCTTCAATATTTCATCATCACCACTCTCCAGGCCAGTATAGAAAATAGTTAATTTGAGTTCCCTTAGTCGGTTAAGCTCATCGTGACTTCGACGCAAGATATCCTGCGGAGTAGCATAAGTGCCAATTCTTTCGAGATGCGGAAATTTCTCATTAAGATACTCCAGTACCTCCACCAAGGATTTATAGGGATAAACTAGAGCATCGCCATCTTGAACGAAAATCCTTCTCTGGTCCCAATGTTGGGCTATTTCATACACCATGTTGGGGATAGAAGGTAGAGCAACACCACGTTTCATATATAGAGCCAGTGCATCAATCTCCTGCTTGACTTCGTCAACTTTCCTTATTTTGAGTTTAGAACCATAGTAACCACAAAAGGCGCAGGTATTGTTAGAACAGCCACTGGTCAGCGGCAAGAAATAGCTTCGCCACTCACTTGGTGGTCTGATAATTTCGGGCCTGTCAAACTTTTCCCCTTCTGATGGCATACACTCACTCTCCATGGATTGTTGAACCTTCAGCCAGGTTATCAAGGACAAAAGCCACCGCACCCAGTATGCTAGAATCGTCTCCGAGCAACGCAGGCCTGATTTGAACAGAGGTGGCTGATGTTGTAAAGGCTCTTTCTTCAACTACCTTTATCGCCGGCTCAAGCAGTAAGTCACCCATCTTCGCCACACCACCACCAATCAAAATTAGCTCGGGGTTAAAAATGTTGACCAGATTAGCTAAACCCACACCGAGATAATACCCCAGGCGAGCGATAAGCTGGTTCGCTAACTTATCCCCCTGTTTTGCTGCCTCGAAGACAACCTTAGCATCGACTCTGGTTAAATCACCACCAGCGAACTCAACAATAGAGGTACTGTCACCTTCCTTGATGTGCTTTACTGCTTCTCTAGCTAAAGCGGTGCCCGAAGCCAGAGTTTCCCAGCATCCTACACTGCCACAGTTGCAGCGTGGTCCGTTTACGTCTATGGTCATATGTCCAATCTCGCCTGCGGCTCCAAGGACACCAGTATAAGGCTTGCCATTGCAAATGATGCCACCCCCGATGCCGGTGCTAACCGTAACGTAAATGAGGTTAGCAACTTGCTTCTTTACCCCAAAGCACCACTCCCCCAAAGCAGCCAGACTGGCATCGTTTCCCAGATAGGTGGAGACATTAAACCTTTGATGGACAGCATCTCCCAGGGGCACTTCATGCCAGCCAGGAAGGTTAGGGGAGAAAATAACCTTGCCCTTCTTGGAATCTATAATGCCCGCCGCAGCGATGCCTATGCCGGAAAGCTGAGATAGAACAACATTACTTGAAGATATAGTTCTGTCAATGGTGGCAAATATGTTATCTATTACGACCTGGGGGCCAGCTTGAGCAGAAGTTGAGCCATAGCCGCGAGAGATGACCTTCCCCTCGTCGGTAACAACAGCGGCGGCAATTTTAGTGCCCCCAACGTCCACCCCTAAGATTAACTTCTCACTCATTGTTCACGCTACCAACCTTCACATACTATTTCGCCAATAGCAAGCTTGTCAATAACACCCTTAAACAGCTAAAATGCAATAAGATGCTTGAATTTGAGCATATTAAGAAACTTTCACATCCATCTCCATCCAAGATAGTGCTATTGGTGATAGACGGCGTAGGTGGTCTGCCTCATCCCAAAACTGGCAAGACAGAATTAGAATCAGCGAGAAAACCTAACCTGGATAAACTAGCCCAGGAATCGCTCTGCGGACTCATCGACCCGGTAAGCTCGGGAATTACCCCTGGCAGCACACCAGGACACTTAGCACTCTTCGGATACGACCCCGTTAGATACAATATCGGCAGGGGAATCACTGAAGCGATTGGGATAGATTTAGCACTAAAGAAAAGCGATGTCGCCGCTCGAGGTAATTTCTGCACCGTTGATGACCAGGGAATTATCGTTGATAGGAGGGCAGGACGAATCTCTACAGAGGAAAATACTAGATTATGTCAACTACTGAATGAGATTAGTATCCCTGGAACTGAAATCATAGTGTCGGCAGTGAAGGAACATAGATTCGTGCTCATCCTTCGAGGCGATGAGTTGTCACCCCAATTAACCGATTCTGACCCTCAGCAAACAGGGTTAGCTCCCAGGAAGATAGAGGCATTGTCCACGAAGGCAGAAAAAATGGCGGAGATTGCCAATAAATTCGTGCACCAGGCCGAGAGATTGCTTCGCCCTGCTCACAACGTCTCCCCGGCCAACATGGTGTTGTTGCGCGGATTTTCCCAATATCCCGACATACCTTCCATGTCTGCGATCTATAAATTAAAGCCCGCAGCCATCGCCCTATACCCCATGTATCGAGGTTTGGCTAAACTGGTGGGGATGGAGGTGCTTCATTCAGGTAACAACATAACGGACCAGCTAGAAAGTCTGCGCCGTAATTATGAAAATTTCGACTTCTTCTTCGTCCATTTTAAGGCAACAGACTCTCGAGGAGAGGATGGGAACTTCGAGGCTAAAGTGCAAGCCGTTGAGGAAGTCGATGCTGCGCTTCCTTTGTTGCTCAAATTAGAGCCTGATGTTCTCATCATTACTGGAGACCATTCCACCCCAGCAACTCTGGCCCTGCATAGCTGGCATCCCGTTCCTTTTATGCTTCGCTCTAAATGGTGTCGGCTTGATAGAGTGACCGAATTCTCAGAGCAAGCCTGCCTTGCTGGTGGTTTAGGACGATTCCCCGCAATAGAAATAATGCCGCTGGCTATGGCTAACGCTCTAAAACTAGACAAATTTGGTGCTTGAAAGTGAAGGTTAGAAAAGCAGTTGTTCCCGCCGCTGGCTGGGGCACAAGGTTCCTGCCCATTACCAAATCCATTCCCAAAGAAATCCTGCCCCTGGTAGATAAGCCAATTATCCAATATGCCGTGGAGGAATGTGCCGCTTGCGGAATTGAATTGATAATCATAATCACGTCCCAGGGAAAAGCAGCCATCGAGGATTACTTTGATAAAAGCGTAGGGCTGGAGCACATCCTGGAACAAAGGGGCAAAGAGGATCTGTTAGCCAAAATATCTCACCTCGCGGACTTGCCCAACATCTGCTTTGTCCATCAAAAAGAATTGCTTGGATTGGGGCACGCTGTACTCTCCACCAAAGATGTAGTAGGCAAAGAGCCATTTGTGGTAATACTTCCCGATGACCTCTTTGAGCAAAGAGAACTGGTGCTTAAAAAAATGTTAAAAATCTTCGATGAATATCAAGGTAGCGTTGTTGCCTTGAGGAGAGTGGAGCCAGATGAGATAGCAAGGTACGGCATAATTAAACCGAAGAAGGTAGCCAAGAATGTTTACCAAGTTATGGACATGGTAGAAAAACCAGAGCCATCGAAGGCTCCATCAAATCTCGCTATCATGGGCAGATATGTGCTTACACCGGAGGTCTTCCAGGAATTACAGTCCACCAACCTCGGCGTAGGTGGTGAGATTCAGGTGACCGATGGATTAAAGCGGTTGCTCCGAAGACAAGCTATATTTGGGTATGAAATTGAAGGCGATTATTATGATGCTGGCACAATACCGGGGTGGATTAAAGCCACAATAGCAATGGCTTTGAAACATCCTGAAATAGGGCCGGAGTTGAAAGATTATCTAATCCATCTTGCCCGAGGTAAAGTTTAACCTCCTTCCCCAGGCAGGGGTGTCTTCACCAAACCTTCTTGTTGTAGTGTATCCATAAGACGAGCAGCCCTGGGGTAACCAATGCGAAGACGGCGTTGTAGGAAGGAAATGGAGAGATGCTCATGCTCCTTCGCCATCTGCCTCGCTTCCTCCAAAAGGGGGTCTTTGAACGCACCAATTCTTTGACCTGAAGAAGTTAATTCATCCACTTCATCAAAATTGATAAGGCTCGCCCCTGGCCTGCGTTGATTTCCCCAAAAGTATACTAATTTCTGTATTTCAGGATCAGAGACGAAAACCCCTTGAAGGCGCTTGGACTTGGCGGCTTCAGTAGGCATGTAAAGCATATCACCCCTACCAAGCAATTTCTCAGCGCCTACTGTATCAAGAATAGTGCGCGAATCAATCTGGGAAGTAACCGCAAAGCTAATTCGAGTAGGAAAGTTAGCTTTAATAAGTCCGGTAATCACATCAACGGAGGGACGTTGTGTGGCTACAATAAGATGGATGCCAGTGGCTCGAGCCAGCTGAGCCAATCGGCAAAGACACCGCTCCACCTCATCAAAGGCGGTCATCATCAAATCAGCTAGCTCATCAATGACAAGCACCAAATATGGCAGCGTCTCTTCAAGTGAGCGGTCTTTATTATAACCTTCAATGTTGCGCACCCCCACCTGGGCAAACTGACGATAGCGCCTATCCATTTCGTGATTAAGCCAGCGCAATGCTTTTAAGGCTCTGTCAGTGTCCACAACCACCGGAGCAACTAAATTAGGTATCCCATTGAAAACCACTAATTCCACCCGCTTTGGGTCGATCATAATGAACTGGACATCGTCAGGACTGTTATGTAAAAGCAAGCAACAAATAATGGACTCCAAACAAACAGTCTTACCACTGCCGGTAGCACCAGCAATGAGCAAATGAGGCATTTTAGCCAGGTCAGCCACAACTGCTTCACCGCCAGCACCCTTCCCTAAAACAATGCCTACTTTTGATTTAGCTCTAATCCTCTGAAAGGCTGTGGTTTCTATCACGCTACGGAGAGAAACTGCCCCAAACACGGTATTGGGAACCTCAATGCCTACCATCGACTTCCCAGGCACAGGAGCTTCAATCCTAACGCTGTGGACAGCTAAAGCTAGAGCTAAATCGTTAGCTAAAGATGTTATGCGGTCTACCCTGACCCTGACTTTCGATACCTCCTCTAATCGTGTTTGAGTACTGCCATCCCTATCCCTCTCCTTGATCTCCTTATGCTTCCTATCCCAGCCTGGCTCAACACCAAACTGTGTCACCGTAGGACCTATGTTTGTTTGCACCACTTTAGCTTCCACACCATAGCTAGCTAAAGCTTCTTCAATCACTCGAGCCCGCTTATTAACATCATCCTGGGACAACTCCACTTCTACCGGTTTATCCAGAATCTCAATCGGCGTAAGTTGCCAACCACCAGGGGTAGTAATTAGTTCATGCTCCCATATTACCTGCTCTACCTGTCCTGCTTGTCCTACTTCAGGAACCTCAATATGCCTGGGTTCAGCGGGAGTAGGCTCAGCCGGAGTGGTTTCAACAGGGACACCTGCCGTAATGACAGCTCGGGGCCGGAGGCGAGCCCAAATACGTCTAAAGGCGTGACGACAATTCTGGCCTACAGTGGTTATCGCATGCCAGATTTCATCGGGGATTATTAAAATAGTCCCCACAAGGACAAGCCCGATTATTCTCAAAACACCCACAACACCAGGAGCGCTGACTATGCTCTGACCAATTTTACCCCCTAATGTAGCCTCGCTTAGAATGCCGCTACCAGGGTTGAAAAAAGAAAGTGCTCCCCAAATAGCTATGGCAAGGATGACTCCTCCCACAAACCGATTCCACCGCCTTGTTAGAAGAGGAAAATGCCGTCCCTTCACCAACCAGACTATCACACCCACTGCGATGGCTATCAGAACCAGCCCGAGACCAAACAAGCCAAGCACAGCAGCTCCCGACTCGACTAAAATGGGATAGAACAGATAAAGCAACCCTACTATGACAAGAACTAATATAAGCCTCCATACTAAAGGCTTGACAAAGAAAGCCGCGAATTGCCTCACTGCTGATTGGTTCCCTGTCTTTCCCCGCTTTAGTCTGGAAGTTGCTTTATGTTTCCCCTTGCGCATGGGAAAAACTACGCCTCCACAGTTATCGGAATAATTATAGGGTGGCGATGAGTTCGCTTGTAGAAGAAATCTGCCAGGAGCGTTTTAACCCTGGCATCAGCAGCATCAGGGTTAGATAAACACTTTGGAGCACTTTTCAAGCCTGCTACCAGTACCTCCTGACTTTGCTCAACCAGTTTCTGCCCATCCTTGGTATCAACAAACCCCCGGCTTAGAATTTCAGGCTTCCTTGCTAGTTTGCCACCTTTAACATCAATGACAGTCACTACCACTACAATTCCATCTTGAGAAAGCTGCTTTCGGTCACGAAACACAGCGCTATCCAGGGCATATGTCTTTGAACCAACCACGTAAATGTCCTCCATCGCAATCTTACCCACAACCTTCCCCTTCTCCTTCCCTAATTCAAGTATATCTCCGTCTTGAAGGACAAAGGCATTATCCTTAGCCATGCCCAGAGTTTCAGCTAGCTTAGCATGCAAGCTTAAATGGCGATATTCGCCATGAATAGGGATAAAGAACTTAGGCTTAACCAGGGTAAGTAACAACTTCAACTCTTCTCGACTGCCATGACCATGGACATGAATTTGAGCTAACTTATCATAAACCACGTAAGCACCTTGCTGAAAAAGGCTGTCGATGGTTTTATTAATCAACGATTCATTGCCAGGGATGGGGGTTGCTGATATCACCACAGTGTCACCAGGGACAATCTGCACCTGGTCATGGTCTCCATTAGCTATCCTCACCAAAGCAGAGGTAGGTTCACCTTGACTCCCGGTAGCTAATATCACAATTTGATTGTGCGCCAAATGTTTAAGCTCATCACTCTGGCAGAAAATGCCCGGAGGCGCAACGAGATAACCTGACTCCAGAGCTACTCGCGCTATCTCCTTCATACTTCGTCCGGTGATAAACACACGGCGATTGTGTTTAGCAGCAGCGTCAATTACCTGCTGTACGCGAGAAATAAGGGAAGCAAAAGTGGTTATAATTACCCTTCCTGAAGCCCCAGCAATGATATTACCTAAAACATCGCTGACCACCTTTTCAGAAGGAGTATATCCAGAAAGCTCAACATAAGTAGAGTCGGAGAGAAGAAGTAAAACACCCTTCCCTCCTAATTGCGCCAGCCGACTAAGGTCAGTTGGCTTGTCAATTATCGGTGTGTAATCAATCTTGAAATCACCACTGTGGACTATGATGCCTAAAGGGGTATCAATGATTAACCCCGTAGTATCAGGAATACTATGACACACCGGGAAAAACTCCACGGTAAAGCTACCAAGCTTGATTTTATCCCCGTGGGAAACTATATTTAGCTTTGATTTATCCTTCATCCTTCGTTGCTTGAACCCGCTGGAGAGCAACTTCCCGGTAAACTCAGCGGTGTAAACAGGACAATCAAGTTGAGGTAAGATATAAGGCAAAGCGCCAATATGGTCTTCATGCCCGTGAGTAATAATCATCCCCCTTATATTTTCTTTCTTCTTCAAAAGGTAGCTAATATCAGGGATAAGAAAATCGACTCCAAACATTTCTTCATTAGGAAACATAAGCCCGGCATCAATGAGTATGATGTCGCTGCCACATGCCAAAGCCATCATGTTCTTGCCAATCTCTCCCAGCCCCCCAAATGGAATTATGTTTAGTTTCTCCTGCACCATTATTTCAACCTCAGAATAATTCTAGCTGCCGAGTATTGACTTCTTCAGGCATCTCTTCATATTGAGCTAGTATTTGAGGAATTCGGAGCATGTCCTCCTGGATGATTACACGTAGACTTCCCTGGTGAAGAGCAGCAGCGGGATGATACATAGGATAGTAAACGACATTATCACATTTCCGCGGTTTTCCATGAATTTTGCTTATGCCTTCCCCGGGAAAATACTTGGCCAGGGAATAACGCCCCAGAGTGACAATTATCTTAGGCTGGATTATCTCCACCTGACGGTCAAGCCATTTAGAGCAAGCTTGTATTTCGGCAGGTAAAGGGTCACGATTTTGCGGGGGACGACATTTGATCACATTGGCAATGTAAACCTGCTCCCGACTCAATCCAATGGAGGCTAACAGCTGGTCTAAGAATTCCCCTGCTGCTCCTACAAAAGGGCGTCCCTGCTGATCTTCATTCCAGCCAGGTGCCTCACCAATAAACAGCAAATCAGCATCCTCGGGGCCCTCGCCAGGCACCACCTTGGTGCGATGCCTGGCTAGCTCGCAATCCTGGCAACTGGCAATCTGTTGACAAAGTTCAGTCAAAGTTGACATCTAAAAAAGTGAAAACCTCATTCCTCCTCTTCACTTTCATCCTCTTCCCAAATAGGCTCGGTGAAGTGGTCAATAAATTCAGCAGTAGCCAGCTTGATTATTTCCCCCATCTCTTCCTGCGATTGCTTAGCCATATCGCTAAGCTCAGTCAACTCAATATCAATCCCCAACATCTTGGTTAGAACTTTGAGCACGGCATAAGATGCCCCGGGATTTGGTATCTGAATGGCGTATCTCGGTACCTCCCCTAATAAACAGGCACCTTCAATATCCCGCTCCTTAGCCATTCCCAAAAATAAACCGTTTAATCCCGCAATGCGAAGGTTACCCCTAAGAACAACGTCGTATTTCTGCAACTCTTCAATTAGCTCGGGCTTTGTAGCTACCGCCCAGACCTTCGAATCCTCACTGGGGTGAATGCGAGTTAGTGCCGCAGCACAGCTATACACCCTTTTTGCTTTGAATTTCTGGGCAACATCTAGAACATAAGATAATAATTCATACCCTTTGGAACTGGGTTGCTCTTCGCCAATGAATATTATCAGCCCTTTCTCAGCTTTACTATCCTGCCAGTAATAAAAATTACTTTCAGGAAAACGTGGCTCCTCAATTACATTGTCCTCAACCGCAACACCAACAGGCTCAAAAAAGTTAACCGGGTCTATTTCCCCTATTTTCTCAGCATTCAGCTTGTCCTTTAAATATTGAGCCACTATTAACGAGACATTGCCTATGCCAGGCCATGAAGCAAGCATGAAGCAACTCTTGGCATGGGGTTCCTTAGAAAGCTTTAATATACCCTTCATGTTTTCGTCGCTACGGATAATAGGGGACAATATAAGTGAGGAACCAGAAAAACTCCGTCAACCCACCTTGACTCATTTCCAACACCAATGATTTCTTTTAACACCTGGTAAACATTCCCCGAAACCATGGTATCTTTTACTCGCCCCACTATGTTACCATTAGCTACTTCATAGCCTAACAGGACATTACCACTAAAGTCACCATTAAGCAAATTACCCTGTTCCGCACCTATAAGCTGCTCCACAATCAACCCCTCTGTCATGTCCTTCACCATGTCTTCAAACCGCTCCTTACCTTCGTCTATTACCACTGAGCTTATGTTTGGAACAGGAGGCCTATCACCTAACCGCCTGCCACTGCCAGTGCTCTTTTTACCAGCTAAAGCTGCTGTCTGTAAATCATAGAGAAAATTCGTCACTTCCCCTTTTGTAACCAGAGGTATTCGCTGGCTAGGTACACCTTCGCCATCACAAGGACAACTTCCGAGGCAGTAAGGCAAAGTAGCATCATCCCAGATGGTGAGCTTGGTATCAAAAACACGCTCTCCTAACTTGTCCCTCAACCACGAAGTCCCTTCAAGGGCTGCCTTACCGCTAAAAGCAAATACCAGCGGGGGTAGCAAAGCACTGGCTACTGCCCGAGGAGTAAAGATAATTGGTAGTTGTTTAGTGGATACAGCAGCCTTTCTTTTAGCTAGTTCCAGCTGCCTAATTAGCCTCGTTGCCAGAATATCAACGGCGGTAAGAAAACGACATGAACCTTCGCTATCCCCAACAAAAAGCATATCAGTGCCTTTCGTAAGCACACCTTCCAGGTTAATGGCGAAGAAGCTCCTATCCCATCTCGCTTCACCACCCCGAGAATTAACCAGGTGAACTGAGCTTACTCCTTTTGTCACCTCGACATCGCAGAGAAGCTCAGGAGTATGTTCCTTGACCTTCGCGATAAGTTGACTACCAAGCTCAGCCATCTGTTCCATGGTTATTTTGGGCACTTCTGTGTCAAAAACAGCCACATCAGGATAATCATTTAATGAAGGAAAATCGAAGTTAGCTGAAGGCCCAAAAGGCGCTGTTTCCACCGCCATGGCAACTAAAGTATCCACATCATTCACACCACTACCAAAGGCGAAGCCAACCTTACCGTTCTTGAAAATTCGCAGGGCAACGCTGGTGCTTTCTCTAGACTGAGTTTGCTTCAACCGATTAGCTTCAAAATGTACCAGCACTGTCTGGCTTGAGACTTTAAACACTTCTGCCTGCTCAGCCTTCTTCTGAACAAAGTCAAGAATCCTCAAAAGATCGTCCATCTTAAATTCCAAACCTCAGGATTTCGAATTTAGAGTTTATACCTATCTACCTCCAATTACACAATGACGAATCCTGATATGTGGACTACCATTGGAAACAGGAAGTGGAAATTGCCCACCCTTGCCACATCCTCCACCTTGATTCATATCTAAATCGTTGCCAATAGCATCTATGTTACTCAAGGTAACAAAAACATTGCCTGTTAATACCACCGGTCGTAGCAACCCTGCCAATTTCCCATTCCGAATCGTGTAAGCTTCGCCTGCAGAGAAGGTGAACATCTCCAGGCTGGTCATCCCTCCATACCAATCCCTGACGTAAACACCTTCTTTGATTTCACCAAGCATTTCCTCAAAAGATGCACCTCCAGACTCAATGAAGGTATTGGTCATCCGCACTATCGGAGGAAAGAGATAATTGATGGCACGAGCATTGCCAGTGGGCTTTTCCCCCATTCTTAACGCTGTCTCCCTGGAATGAAGCCTTCCCACCAGAACACCTTCATGAATAAGATAAGTCTTTGAGGCTGGCATCCCCTCATCATCATATTTATAGCTTCCTCTCAAGCCAGGGATGGTGGCATCATCAACGATGTTAAGATGCTTGCTCCCAAACCTTTTGCCCAGCACCATAACCTGCTTCAATGGCTCGTTCTGGTAAACAAAATCTGCCTCAGACAAATGCCCGAAAGCCTCATGGGCAAAAACACCTGCCAGAACAGGGTCTAAAATGACAGCATATTCACCCCCCTTTACCTCAGGAGCGTAAAGAAGCGCAGCAGCACGTTTAGCTATTTCTCTTACCTGGTCATGCAAATTCTCTATAACAGAAAAATCACCAACACTGCCCAAACTTAGACCCGCTTGCTGGATTTCACCATTCCCTCGTGCTATAGCCGTCAGCCGTAAAGTAAGGTCCGGCTTGTTTTGCTCAATGTAACTCCCATTGGAATTAGCAAAAATAACCTTCCGATTGACATCTCGATAGCTAATTCTCGAATCCTGAATCTGCGCTGAAGTCAGCATAATATCGTTGTATTCATCAAAGAGTTCTTTCTTCTTCACCAACGGCATGCTAGCAGCGTCGTTGTTTACTGGCGCCTCTACCATATCCACTACGGGCTCCGTAGAAGGAAGAGCAAATTCCTCCCCGCTAGTTAATTTTGCCTGCTTTATCGCCAGGTCAACATAACTACCTAATTTATCAACAGAATTAGAACAGGCAAATCCCCAACCTCCCTTGACCAGAGCTCTAACATTGCCGCCGGAACTGTAGGTCCTGCCCACTTCTTCCAGTTTCCCACCTCGGTAACTAATCTGAGTGGTTTGATTTTGTTCAAAACGAATCTCTACATAGTCAGCGTTGCACCCAGATAAAATACCGGCAAATCGCTCACGCATCGGCTTTCTTCCTTTCCACAGATCACCCGAAATGGATTTTTGACCTATTATATTATATAATTATATACTCCAGTTAAATGTCGCTTAAAAGTAACGCGCGAATAAGGGACGCTTGAAAATTCAAGAATTTTTGTCAAACAAGGAGGGCTTTAGATGAGATCCAGTTTCATTGGTAAGATTGAAAAAGCTAGCATCTATGCTCAACAACCAGAGCGAGTGACTTTTTCCTCGCTTTCAGCGAATTTTCACGGAGAGAATGATATCCACAAATTAGCTTACCAAGATGGGAAATGGCATTGTTCTTGCCATTTCTTTTCCCAATGGGGGATATGCAGTCACATTATGGCATTACAGCAAATGTTACCCAAAATGCTACCCCAGGAAGCCCTCGCGTCACCCACCCTGACTGAATCTATACCGCACTAACTAGCTTTCGGCAGATATTTGGCAGCATAATCCAGCGCTTCAGTCACTACAAATAGAGAGCCGGTAACCAAGATAAGGTCATTATCCTTCGCCATAGATAAAGCTGAAGTGAGAGCTTGAAAAACGTTTTCGGCAATCTGTGGATTAAAACCATGCTCACTGAACTTGGCAGCTATATCATCGGGAAAAGCAGCACGCGGCTGCGAAGAACGGGTAACAATAACCTGAGGCGAAAGGGAAGCTAATTCTCGCACTATGCCGTCTATATCTTTGTCTACCGAGACACCAAAAATAACAAAGAGCCGCTCATAGTGGAAATACTTTTTTACATTCCAAGCCAATCTTGTCATCGCTGCTACATTATGAGCACCATCAACTAATACCAATGGATTGCGCTTCAAAATCTGAAACCGCCCCGGCCAGTCAACCTTCGCCAACCCCGTCACAATACTTCCCACTGAGATATCAAAACCGTGAGCTCTCAACACCTCTAACGCTGCTACAGCAGTGCAGGCATTCTCTACCTGGAAATCTCCCAGAAGTGGAACGGTAAGATGATAAAGCTCCTCCCTTCCTTCAACTATAAATGATTGCTGGTGAAGGTCATTGGTTACACTATGCCAGACAATGTCCTTGCCTACTTGAATTAATTCCACGTCTTGCCTGCGGCAAACATCGCTTAACACCTTAGATACCTCCTCAGTTTGTGGAGAGCTGACAACAAAACAGCCAGGTTTAACGATGCCTGCTTTCTCCAGAACTATCTTATCCAGATTGTCACCCAAAATCTCCGTATGGTCTCGGCTGATGGGAGTGATAACACAGACATCCGGTTTAGCTACATTAGTGGCATCCAGCCTGCCACCTAAGCCTACCTCCAATACCTGAAAATCCACCTGTTTCTCCCTGAAATAAGTAAATGCCAGCACAGTCAATACCTCAAAGTAGGTCAGCTTCCAGGAGTCAGGGTTATGATTTACTATCTCAATGTAAGGTTTGAGCTTGGTCATGAGAAAGGCAAACTCCGCTTCGGAGATTAAATTACTATTGACCCTGATACGCTCCCTCAGAGTATGCAGGTGGGGTGAAGTATATAGCCCTGTGTTATATCCTGAGGCAGTTAAGACTTGGGCAACCATTACCGCTACACTCCCCTTCCCCTTAGTCCCTGCTATATGTATTGCCCTGGCACATAAATGGGGGCTGCCCAATAACTGCAACAGATATTCCACATGCTTCAAGTTATAATCTGGCGAGGCATAGGATACGCCAGGAATTTTTTCATAATCGACAAGGCGGGAAAGATATTCTTCAGCCTGGCTATAATTCATTCACCAGTAATACTAATCTACGGCAACAAAAATTTAAACATTGACAGTCCAGGACACAGCCTGATATAATCCAGCCGCTAATTTGTGCACCGGAGGTAAATCGTGGCAGAGCAAGTCTTTTATGAGGATATTGAAGTAGGTTCAGAGATCCCTTCGTTAGTTAAACGAGCTACGAGACGACAGCTAGTACAGTGGGCCGGAGCATCAGGGGACTCCTATGAGATTCATTATGACAAAGATTTTGCTTTAGCGTCAGGATTATCCGATGTGATACTTCACGGCAGGCTCAAGGCCTCCTTCTTGGGACAAATGCTCACCGATTGGGCTGGATTAGAAGGAAACTTAAAGAAATATAATGTTCGCTACCGGGGCATGGATTTCCCTGACCAAGAGCTAACCTGTAAAGGGAAAGTAACCAAAAAATATGTCGAAAACAATGAACACCTCGTTGAACTTGATATCTGGACGGAAAACCCACAGGGCGAAAAGACAATAACTGGCAGCGCAGTGGTCAGCTTACCGGCAAAAGGCTAATTCTTTTAGCAAAAACAATTAAAGGAGGAATCCATGGGGAAGCTAGATGGTCAAGTGGCGGTAGTCACAGGGTCAGGAAGAGGAATAGGAAAGGCAACAGCAATGCTCTTTGCCCAAGAGGGAGCAAGTGTGGTGGTGAACGACATTGATCCAGCTCCTTGCAGCGAAGCAGCAAATGAGATAAACAAAGCCTTTCCAGGAAAGGCAGCATGTTGCATTGCTGACATAACTAAAGCAGAAGACGCTCAAAAGTTAATGGACACTGCTGTGGAGAAATTCGGCAAGCTGGACATCCTGATAAACAATGCCGGAATCACCAGGGACGCTATGATTCACAAGATGACCGATGCTCAATGGGACATTTGCGTCAATATTTCTCTCAGAGGGGCGTTTAATTGCGTTCGAGCAGCTTCCAAATATATGCGGCATAGAGACCATAACGGCAGAATAGTCAATGTGTCTTCGGTAGCTGGTTTAATGGGCAACGTGGGACAGATTAACTACGCCAGCGCCAAGGCTGGGCTAATCGGCATGACCAAAACGGTCGCCAGAGAGTGGGCAACTTTTGGGGTGAGGTGCAACGTCGTCGCCTACGGAGTAGTTGATACCAGGTTAACCCAGGAGAAGGAAACAGGCGATATAGTTGACGGAGAACCAGTAGGCATTCCCAAGAAGATCAGGGATATCATGATAGGAGCAATGGGCGGCAAGACATTAACCCCTGAAGAGGCAGCAAAACCGATACTTTTCTTTGCTTCAGACGATTCCAACTTCATCACCGGTAATTTGCTAAACATATC
>CAZYNG010000002.1:15223-17308 GCA_964648615.1 uncultured Dehalococcoidales bacterium
GGAATGGCTGAAAAGGAAGTTACCTTGGAGGATTTGCGAAAGCAGATAGGCATTGAGGGACCAGCGATTACGGTGGAGATAGAGAAGGGAATGATTGGCCGCTTTGTCCATGCTGTAGATGACCCCAACCCTCTGTGGCGAGATGAGGAATATGCCAAGAAAACCAAGTATGGCGGCATTATCGCACCCCCATATCTTATATCCGCTGCTATGTTCTTGACTCCTCCTACCGACCCCAAAGCCCCCACAGGCTACATGGGATCACCAGTCCCAGGTATGCAATTCCCCAAAGACATTAAAGGCGTACTGGATGGAGGAGGAGAGTGGGAGATGTTCAAACCGCTGAAGGTTGGCGATGTCATTACCTCCCGCACCAAGCTTGCCAATATCTACGAAAGACGGGGCAAAATGGGCAAGATGTATTTCTACGCCGTGGAAACAAACATCGTCAATCAGCGCAATGAGCAGGTTGCTAAAGCTACCGGAACCTTGATACTCTATGCTTGAGATAGGCTCCAAAGAGGATAATCAGCGCTTTGGTGAAGTCTAGCTAAGGGTAGTAAGTAGGGGCTGCGTTGTTTGGGTAACTTGTCCGAGAACAAACCGACGAATTTTATCGATAAACTCCTAAGCGCCAGCAGGAGCAACAGAAGTTTGCTGTGTGTTGGACTCGACCCCGACCCGGAGCTCATGCCTAAAGTAAAGCCTCTGGAATTCAATCAAGCTATTATTGACGCTACTTGCGATTTAGTATGTGCCTATAAGCTTAACCTAGCCTTTTACGAAGCTCTGGGAGCCAAGGGGCTAACTGTACTGAACAAGACCATCGAACATACTCCCGACCATATTCCCGTAATTGGCGATGCCAAGCGTGGAGATATAGGTAACACCGCCAAAGTTTATGCCAAGGCTCTTTTCTCTACCTTCGGATTCGACGCTGCCACCGTCAGCCCTTACCTTGGCTTCGATTCCATAGAGCCGTTCATCAATTACAAGAATAAAGGGGTATTCATCCTTGGCTTAACTTCAAACCCTGGAGCTTCAGACTTTCAGAGGCTTCTATGCGCTGGGGCAGCACTGTATGACCGGGTAGCTCAGAAGGCAAGACAATGGAATATCTATGGCAATGTTGGCGTGGTAGTGGGAGCTACTTACATTGGGGAATTGAGGAGGATACGCTCAATTTGCCTCAACATGCCCTTGCTCATTCCCGGAATCGGCGCTCAAGGCGGAGACTTAGCTTCAGCAGTTAAATACGGAGTGGATGCTAAGGGAGAAAACGCCATTATCACTATATCAAGGCAAATCATATACACCTCAAAAGAAAGGGATTTTGCTCAAGCAGCCAGAGATACGGCTGAGAGAATTCGCAACGAAATCAACGCCCATTTAGCCTCCCGCTAAAGGATACTTTGTCCACCGATATAAAACCCGGCGATATAGTTCTTCTCCACAAACCACATCCATGCGGCAGCTATGAGTGGAAGGTAGTGAGGGTCGGCACTGATATAGGCTTAAAGTGCCTTGGATGCCAGCGAAGAATTCTATTATCAAGAAGCATCTTTGAAAGAAGGCTAAAACAGGTTATCCCCAAAAGCGATTAGCTATCCTGGCTCTTTCCATACGCCAAGACAAACAGAATTCCGATAGCCAGAGGTGGGAAACATAACACAGCTATAACTGGCTGGGAATAAAAAATTGCCGTACCAGAGGTAACTGCAAAATGCACCAGCGGCACAAGACCCAAAAGTATAAACGATACTCCACCGAGCAATTCAGGTGATTTACCCGTCCATTTCCAGGCTATAGCTACCGATATCATAAATGGTACGCTGAGCAATATAGCTGCAGGCAGTAACCTGGGCTCATAACAGAAAAACCAAAAATAAATGGCAAACCCACTATAAGCCAAACCTAAGATTCGCGCCGCCCAGCGCACATTTCTCACCATAGAACGAAGTTATTGTAACACTCTTTCAAGACACCACTCGGTTAGCAAGTCATTGCCAGTTTCTTCCATCCAATTTATAATTCCGTTATGACCGCAGCATTTCCCATATCGCCCTGGATGTTTTCTCCATTGTT
>CAZYNG010000002.1:17408-27762 GCA_964648615.1 uncultured Dehalococcoidales bacterium
ATTCCGTTATGACCGCAGCATTTCCCATATCGCCCTGGATGTTTTCTCCATTGTTCCCCCAGAATATGCCCTGATAACCCCTATGGATGGACTAAACTATAGGCGATTTAGTTAATTATGAACTTATGACTAGCAACCATGACAGCTTTGTTTTGCAAGAGAATTTTGGCAGGGAAAGAAGAAAACATATTCCATAAATACGCAGCGAGTGTAACAACAGGAGGTTACTATGAAGAATGAAGAGCTTTGTTTTATGCCAGCCACGGAGATGGCAACAGCCATCAAAAAGAAGAAACTCTCTCCGGTAGAGGTAGTAGATGCCGTCTTGAACCGTATTGAAGAAATCAATCCAAAGATTAATGCTTATGTGACTCTCACGGCTGAGGCGGCACGCAATGCCGCCAAGGTAGCTGAGGACGCCGTGATGAAGGGGAAGGCTCTCGGGCCTCTGCATGGGGTGCCAGTCTCTATTAAGGATATTGTCTTCACCAAAGGGATCCGCACCACCTTTGGTTCGAAACTATACGAGGACTTCATTCCCGATGAAGACTGTGCCTTCGTGGAAAAATTGAAAGCCGCAGGGGCAATTATTTTAGGTAAGACCAACACTCCGGAATTCGGCCTTATTGCTAACACTGACAACCCGGTCTTCGGCCCATCCAGAAATCCCTGGAATTTAAAGAGGACCCCTGGAGGCTCCAGCGGTGGTGCTGGTGCAGCAGCAGCTGCCGGGTTAGGTCCTCTCCACCATGGAAACGATGGAGGTGGTTCCATCCGCATTCCAGCAAGCTTCTGCGGCGTCTATGGACTAAAACCTCAATTTGGTCGGGTAGCCCGACAGCCTGCCCTTCATGGCTGGGAGACCCTGGCTGCTGAAGGATCCCTGACCAGGACTGTGGCCGATGGCGCATTGATGCTATCTGTCATGGCCGGCCCCGATGACCGAGACCACTTCTCCCTCCCCACCCAGGAAATGGACCTTATGAAGGCTGCCAAGGGTGGTGTGGAAGGTTGTAAGGTGGCCTGGAGTCCGAATCTGGGCTACGCTGTGGTGGATCCAGAGGTGAGAGATATCACTCGGAAGGCTGCCCGGCAATTTGAACATCTAGGATGCAAGGTGGAGGAGATCACCGCAGATTTCCTTAATATGGAATCTGACTGGCTGGCCTTAGCCATCTGTGAAACAGCTACCGCCTTAGAAGAGCAGCGGGAAGAGTGGGAGAAGGTGATGTATTCCGTTTATAAACCTTTTATCCCAATGGCTGACACTTTTACATCGCGAGACATCGTTATGGCCCAATTTCATCGAGAGGACCTCTGGGCTAAAATTCGCCAAATATTTGAAAACTACGACTTTCTCCTCATTCCCACCATGCCCATAACTGCCTTTGACGTAGCGACCCCCCTCGGACCCACCAAGATTGATGGTCAAGACGTCGGCCCCTCAGCCGTAGCTTGCCTCACCATTCCGTTTAACTTTACGGGGCAGCCGGCAGCTAGTGTGCCTTGTGGATTTACCAAGGAAGGGTTGCCCGTTGGCTTGCAGATCGTGGGAAGGCGATATGATGAGGCTACAGTCATTCGAGCTTCAGCAGCTTTTGAGAAAGCCTGCCCATGGGCTGATAGAAAACCACCATTGAACTAAAAAGAGAATAACAATCTAGCCATTGTTAGCTTGCTGCAGCCAATCTATAATTTGGTTATGGCTCGGTGCATTTTCCACATTGACTTGGATGCCTTCTTTGCCTCTGTCGAGCAGGTTCACAATCCAGAGCTGAAGGGGAAGCCCGTGGTTGTTGGCGGAGACCCAAACCGTCGTGGCGTGGTATCCTCCCCCTCATACGAAGCCCGCCCCTACGGGATACGGTCTGGTATGCCTTTGTCCAAAGCTCGCAGGCTTTGCCCTCAAGCCATCTTTCTGCAAGTCAATCTCAGCCGATATCGAGAAGCATCAACCAAGTTTATGAAAATCCTGACTGATTTCTCTCCCATTATTGAGCCGCTGGGGCTTGATGAAGCTTATCTTGATGTCACTGAATACCAACAACTTTATGGCTCCCCTGAGCAGATGGCGCTAGCAATAAAAGAACGAATAAATAAGAATTTAAATCTCACCGCATCAGTGGGCATTTCTACATGTAAGGTAGTAGCCAAAATTGCCTCAGACCTGTGCAAGCCTGACGGGTTACTGGAGATAGCTCCGGGGGAAGAGCGGGATTTCTTAACCCCCCTTCCGGTATCTAAATTGCCTGGCGTGGGTGGAAAAACAGAACAGGCATTAAAAGAAATGGGCATAACTACCATAGGCGAGCTAGCTTCGTGTCCTCTGGAGGAAATAAGGAAAACCTTTGGAATGCCGGGGATAACAATGCACCGTTATGCTAATGGCATAGATGACCGCGCGGTAGAGATGCCGGGTGAACTTAAATCTATTAATCGCCAGGTTACTTTTGCGCATGATACTTCAGACCGACATTTCCTTGAGTCTAATTTGCGGGAATTATGTAATGAGCTTAGTGCCAAGCTGCGCTCTCAAAATAAACAGGCAAGTTGCATTGCTATAAAACTCAGATACGCTGATTTCAAAACAATCACTCGGCAGGTTACTTTGCGAGAGGCTAGTAATGTTATGCAAGTTATTTTCTCCACCGCGTTACAGCTGCTAAATGAAGTTTTATCAAAAAGCGAAAAGCCCATTCGCCTTATTGGCATTAAAGTATCAACTCTGACTGGCAAGGAGAAACAACTTTCCTTGTTCGGTTCCACGGAGCCTGATACAGAAAAACAGAAGCGTCTAGACAATGCTATCGCCCAAATCCGAAGGAAATACAGCGCAACCTCCATAAAGAGAGGCGGCGACATCCCTATCAAGAACCTTTAACTATCACCCCAAGCCGCAACTTCGAGCAAAGCGAGCCAGCAGAAGGCTTGTTTTCAGCTTTCAGCAAAAGTATAATTGAGCAAGACTATAGCGAGAGGGAAAATGCCACCTTATGCTTTTTTTCAAAAACAGTTCATGCCGCTAGATAAAGCCAAAATTGGAATTTTGACTCACGCTTTCCATTATGGCACCGCTTGCTTCGAGGGCATCCGGGGAAACTGGGATAGTGAGCATGAGAGATTTTGCCTCTTCAGAATTAGGGACCACTACAAACGCATGCTCAATGGTTGCCGTTTGTTAAAAATCAACCTATCCTACTCCCTTGATGAATTATGTCAATTAACAATAGAGACCACAGAAAGAAGCAATTACCGTGAAGATGTCTATGTCCGCCCTATGGCATACAAGAGTTCCGAAGCTCTCGGGGTTCGCCTTCACGACCTTGAAGATGATTTTCTTATCATTGTGACTACACTCCCTGCTTATCTTGATATTCAAAATGGCGTTTGTTGCGGTGCATCATCATGGCGTCGTGTCGATGATACCATGATACCACCTCGAGGAAAGATCTGTGGTATCTATGTAAACGGCGCATTAGCTAAAACCGAGGCACTGGAAAATGGCTATGATGAAGCAATATTATTGAGCCATGATGGACATGTCTCCGAGGGCAGTGGCGAAAATATCTTTTTGGTTAGCGATGGGAAGCTAGTCACGCCCCCTTCATCCGATAATATCCTCGTTGGAATCACCAGAGATACAGTTATGAAACTAGCTAAAAACGAACTGGGCGTAGACACCATAGAGAGAACAGTTGATAGAAGCGAGCTCTACCTTGCGGAAGAATGTTTCCTTACTGGCACGGCAGCCCATATCACCCCAATCATCGAAATCGACCACCGTATGATAGGCACAGGGAAAATCGGCAAAATAACCGCTGAGTTACAAAAACTGTTTAGCCAGGTAATACTGGGAAGAAATCCTAGATACGCTGAATGGTATACGCTGGTTTCCCCCAAATCTGCGAAGATGTGACCCTATAACATTCGTCTGATGACAGCAACTACCTTTCCCTGGATATCAATATTATCAGCAGAAGTGTAAATAGGACTAATCTGGCTATTTGCCGACTCGAGACGCACGCGCTCTCCCTCTTTAAAGAATTTTTTCAGAGTAATTTTTTGCTCCTTTTTCAGCCAGACTGCCGTCATATCACCTTCCTCAACATTATCTACGTAACTCAATAACACAATATCCCCATCCCCTATCAAGGCATCAACCATGGATTCACCTTTCACCTTAACAGCATAAATATTGCCCCTTCTTTGAATTAGGCCGTTACTTACCTCCAGCCCTTCATCGGAGGTAACAGCGCTTTTATTGGGATCAAGCACAGGAATGGGCTCACCAGCGGCTATCTCTCCTATTATAGGTATATAGACGAGTCTTTTCTCACGGCGTTTATCTAAGAGCTCAATCCCTCGCGATATATCGCTTTGACGACGAATATAACCTGCTCGCTCCAGTTTATTTAGATTATAAACTACCACCGAAGTAGAACTTATATCACATCCTTTAACAATGTCTCTAACACTAGGAGGATAACCATTATCACGCAAATACTGGCGAATGAAGCTTATGATCTGTTTTTGCTTTCTGGAAAGAGCTTTACCAGCCAAAAAGCTAATCTCCTTTCCCCTTCGACATTGCCTGATTCAATTCCCTTGTTAGCTGAGATTTGAGTCTAGCACCCTTATTGCGATGAATAACCCCTGCGCTTACCGCCTTATCTATATCGCTTATCGCCTTTACCGTCTCTTTTCCCGCTAATTCCATATCCCCAGCTACAATAAGCTTCCCCGCCTTAACAATAGCAGTCTTCATTCTGCTCTTTGTCACACTATTCCTCAATCTCCTTCTTTCCGTAGCGCGAGCTGTTTTGTTAGCCAACTTAATGCGCGGCATTCACTCCTCCTTTCCTTCTCACATTTACTACGCCCCCAACTGAGTAAACTTTAGATATCAAACTAGCTAACTCAGCAGTACCCTTTATTTCCAGACTAAGATTCAATGAGACAATATCCTCGTGGTCTGCCACATGAAAGTCAGTGATATTTACTCCTTCCTCAGCAATAATAACGCTAATATCCCGAAGTAAGCCTATCCTATCCCAAGCATTAACTTGAATAGCCACCGGGTAAACTTGCTCCACACCGCCCCAACCCACCTCAACCAGCCGCTCCCTCTCCACTTCATTAACGATATTAGGGCAATCTCGACGATGCACGGTAACACCTCGTCCCTGAGTAATATAACCAATAATCTTATCCCCTGGCAAGGGATGACAACAGTTAGCCAGATGAGTGACCAGGTCTCCTACACCCAGTACCCTAATGCTCGCCGGGCTAACCTTTTTTGAAGGGTGAACTTCAACCAGCTCTTCAGGCCGCTCTTCACTTACGGCTAGTTTTGCTATTATTTGAGAGGGACTAAGGTTACCACTCCCGATGGCAGCAAAAAAGTCATCCATATTCTTGAAACCAAATAGTGATGCCACTTCACCAACGCTTGGGAGGACAATATCTGCCTTTTTGAGTTCCCGGCCCAGAAATTGCTTCCCTGCCTCAATGGTTTGAGCCCTATCCTGCCTGTTGAACCATTGGCGGATTTTCGCCCGTCCATGAGAAGTTTTGACATAGCCAAGTCCAGGATTGAGCCAATCCAGACTAGGTTCTTTCTCCCCCTTAGCAGCAATGATTTCCACCACATCAGCATTATTAAGATTATAGTTCAATGGCACCAATCGGCCATTCACTTTTGCCCCAACACAGCGATAAGCCAAGTCGGTATGAACGTGAAAAGCGAAATCCAAAGGCGTTGCTCCTTTGGACAATTCCTTTATTTCGCCTTTGGGAGTAAAAACAAACACCCGATTAGCGAGCATATCGCTTTTGACGGATTCCAAAAATTCCTTGCTGTCAAATACATCTCGCCACGCAACCAGTCGAGGTAACCAGGCCACTTCCCTAAAAGACTCCCCTCCTTTTTCTCCCTCCTTATAGCGCCAGTGGGCAGCTAACCCAAACTCAGCAACTCGGTCCATTTGATAAGTCCGAATTTGCACCTCCATTGCATTCCCGTGATATATCACCGCTGTGTGTAAAGATTGATACCCATTCTCTTTAGGATTAGCAATAAAATCGTTAAATTCTTCAGGTATAGGATGCCAAAGGCTATGAACCATTCCCAGTGCCTTATAGCAGTCTGGAATTGAATTAGCCAGTATGCGCAAGCCAAAAAGATCATGGATATCGCCAAAATCCTTACCCTGCGGCGCATATTTGCCCATTTTTCGAAAGATACTATAAACATGCTTTGGCCTGCCAAAAACGCTTGCTTCTACACCCGCTTTGTTCAATTCCTCGCCTAATGCTTGGATAGCCTCGTTTACAAAAACTTCTCTTTGTTCTCGTTTCGAAGCTACCAAACGAGCAACCCGATGATATTCTCGTGGCTCTAAATAACGAAAAGCCAAATCCTCTAACTGCCATTTTACGCTCCGGATACCCAAACGATGAGCTAGCGGAGCGTATATATCTAAAGTCTCTTGAGCAATGGCGACGCGTTTTCCCCGCGGCAAAACTCCAAGAGTACGCATATTATGAAGCCGGTCAGCTAATTTTATATATATAACCCTTAAATCCTCAGCAGTGGCTATGAGCATCTTGCGCAGATTCTCCACTTGAAGCTCCCTCTTGGCTGCATCTCCATAAACAGGCTTTGCCAACTTGCTCAATTTCGTGGTGCCCCCTACCAATCTAGCTACTTCATCACCAAAGTTAGTCTCGATTTCACCCACTGAGACCCCACAATCCTCGAGAACATCGTGAAGCAAGGCGGCAGCTAGAGTAGCACCATCAAATTGAAGCTCAGCTAAAATCATTGCTACACCAACAGGATGCTCCAGGTAAGGCTCTCCTGATTTCCGCAATTGCCCTAGATGCGCATCAAGAGCAAAATTGTAAGCTTTCTCAACCAGTGCTACCTGCTCTTCCGGCAGGTATGCCTGTGCTGTAGCTAAAAACTTCTCCTTTTCCATCAAATTCATCATAACTTAATAACAAAAGCAAGGCAAATTCCTTTACATCCTTCCTACTCTTCTTGTATTCTACAAGTCAAGGAGTTTTTCTTTTGTTCAAAGTAGCTCGTGGCACATCGGACATCTTGCCCCAAGAAAAGGCTTACTGGAGGTATATAGAGGAAAAAGCTGTTTACCTCTGCCAGCTTTACGGCTACCAGCCCCTCACCACCCCTGTTTTTGAAGATTACCAACTCTTTGCCCACATCGCGCCTGATGGCGCAGACATCATTAAGGAGATGTATGTCTTTGAGGATAGAAGTGGACAGAAGCTGGCTTTGACTGCAGAGGGAACTGCACCGATCTGTCGCGCTTACCTTGAACATGGGCTATTTAACCTACCTCAGCCAGTAAAGCTATATTATATTATCCCCGCCTTCAGATACGAGCGCCCTCAGGCAGGACGCTATCGTCAGCATCATCAGCTTGGATGCGAAGCAATAGGTGATGCTGACCCTGCCCTCGATGCTGAGGTGATAGAATTGATGTATCGCTTCTTATCTTCTTTGGGGCTTTCCGGACTGTTTATTGAGATTAATAGCATTGGCTGTCGACAATGTCAGCCTGGCTATGTTGAGGCGTTGATAAAATACTATTCCCCCTACCGGGATAAACTATGTCCCGACTGCAAGGTCAGGTTGGCTAGAAATCCCCTGCGACTTCTCGACTGCAAAGAGGCTTCTTGCCAGGAAATAATAACAGGTGCGCCAAAAATCACAGGCTACCTTTGCTCCGAATGCCAGACACATTTTCAAAGTGTCCAGAAATATCTAACTGAACTGGGGATAAGTTACCAATTAAATCACACGCTAGTGCGCGGACTGGATTACTATACCAGAACAGTCTTCGAGGTTAAGCCTGAAGGGAAAGGAGTACAAATCGCTCTTGGTGGAGGCGGTCGCTACGATAATCTTATTGAGGAACTGGGGGGTAAACCTACGCCAGCGGTTGGCTTTGCCGCTGGTATAGAAAGAATCATCATTGCCTTGAAAAACCAGAACGTAATTGTTCCTGCCCTCCCTAAACCTGTTGCTTATGTAGCTTGCCTCGGAACACAAGCTAAATTAGAGGCAGCAAAACTTGTTTCCAGATTACGCCACCAAGGCATCGCTGCCATCCAGGCTACTGGAGAGAAGAGTTTGAAAAGCCAACTGAGACAGGCTAATTCGCTAGACGTTAAATACACCGTTATCATTGGAGAAAAGGAAGTGGCGAATGGAACAGCGGTATTGCGAGACATGTCGAGCGGAGAACAGAAAACTATTGTCTTAAGTGAAATAGCAAGCTTAATTGAAAAAAGATGAGAAAGAGCACAAAATATAGCCTTTTATTCGTAGATGTGGTATAATAAGTGTCTAATATGGTGTTTTGCCAAATTGGTCACCTGGCGTTGCAACATTCACCTTAGATAGACGAACCCCAATCACGTATGACACAAGACGAGCTAAACAACAAACCAAATAACGAGTATCGCGCCGAAGACATCCAGATTCTAGACGAGATAGAAGCAGTCCGCCTACGCCCTGGAATGTATGTCGGCAGCACCGACCGCGAAGGACTACATCAACTCCTCTATGAAATAGTATATAACAGCATAGATGAGGCTATGGCTGGTTCCTGCGACCAAATTGAGGTGACAATTCACCCAGATAACAGCGTCACCGTGGTGGATGACGGGAGAGGCATCCCTGTTGACATTATTCCGGAAACAGACATTACTGCTTTACAAGCAGTGATGACTCATCTACACGCTGGAGCAAAGTTTGGAGGAGCTGTTTATCAAATATCAAGCGGATTACACGGCGTCGGTGCTTCGGTGGTGAATGCCTTGTCTGCCTGGCTTAAAGTCGAGGTTAGAAGGGAAGGCAACATATATCGCCAGGAATACCAGCAGGGTATACCTATAGGTGATATAGAAATCATCGGTCACAGCCAAGATACCGGCACTAAAATCATGTTTCTCGCCGATAGTTTGATCTTTGAGGATAACGACTACGACTTTGGCACAGTTTGCCAGCGCCTGAAAGAATTGGCTTTCTTGAATAGCGGGGTGGAGTTAGTAATCAGGCATGAGCGCAGTGATGCCGAAAAAACATTTTACTTCGAAGGTGGAATAGCTACTTTAATTTCCCGGGTAAATAAAATTAGGACGGTTATACATCCGGAACCCATCTTACTAAAGGATTCAGTCAACAGCACTGCAATTGAAGTAGCCTTGCAATACAACGATAGCTCCATAGAGTCCACTTTCTCCTTTGCCAATTGTGTTAGCACCAGAGATGGAGGCAGCCACCTTACCGGTTTTCGTTCCGCATTGACTCGCGTCCTGAATGATTACGCGCGAAACAATAAATTCATCAAAGATACCGAACCTAACCTAACCGGGGAAGATGTCCGTGAAGGGATAGTAGCGATTATCAGCGTAAAGTTACCCCAGCCTCAATTTGAGGGGCAAACTAAAGCAAAACTGGGCAATCCTGAAGTAAAAAGTCAAGTCGAATCTGTTGTCGCCGATGGGTTGTCCCTCTATCTAGAGCAGCATCCAGACGAGGCAAAGACAATTATCACCAAATGCCTCATTTCCGCTAAGGCAAGGGAAGCAGCACGCAAAGCACGCGAGCTCGTGTTTAAGAAAAGCAGCTTCGAAATATCAGTCTTGCCCGGAAAGCTGGCCGATTGTTCCGAAAAAGACCCGTCCTTGTGTGAGCTTTACCTGGTTGAAGGTGAATCAGCCGGTGGTTCGGCTAAACAGGGCCGCAACCGCCAATTCCAGGCTATCCTCCCTCTTAAAGGGAAAATACTTAATGTCGAGAAAGCCACTAAAGACAAGATTGTACAACATGAAGAGATAAGAGCTGTTGTCACCGCATTAAGAGCAAATACCGATGGACAACCTGACCTCTCCAAGCTTAGATACCACAAAATAATCCTTATGACCGATGCCGATGTCGATGGTTCTCACATCCGCACCCTGTTGCTCACCTTCTTCCATCGCTACATGCTAGAGCTCATCACCCACGGATACCTTTACCTCGCCCAACCTCCTCTATATCGCATCCATGCTGGTAAACAATCATTCTGGATTTATTCTGAGCAACAAAAGGAAGAGGTGCTCCAGAAGCTGCAGGACAATAGAAAGGTAGAAATACAGCGCTACAAAGGACTGGGAGAAATGAGCCCTGAACAGCTATGGGAAACAACCATGAATCCCGAGACCAGGACGCTACTACGAGTGACTTTGGAAGACGCTATAGCTGCAGACGGTATATTCACCATGCTAATGGGACCCGAGGTAGCTCCACGTAAGAGCTTTATTCAAGCTCACGCTCAAAGTG
>CAZYNG010000003.1:0-2715 GCA_964648615.1 uncultured Dehalococcoidales bacterium
CCTAAATTTTACATAAACCGAAGGGTCATCAACCTCCTCGTAACCCAGAGCTACTTCGTGAGAGCTAAGAGATGTCCCACACCGGGGACAATGCGGCGTTACCTTGTATCCCTGATAAACAAGCCCTTTGTCCCACAATTGCTTTATCGCCCACCAGCAAGATTCAATATAGCCATTATCCAGTGTTACATAGGGATTCTTCATATCCAGCCAATAACCAATACGCTCAGTCATTGCCTCCCATTCCTTGATATACTTGGAAACGCTTCCCCGACACTTTTGGTTAAACTGGGCTATCCCATATTCCTCAATTTGAGCCTTGCTGGTAAATCCAAGGGTATTCTCCACTTCCAACTCCACAGGCAGACCATGGGTATCCCATCCAGCCTTGCGTGGCACGTAATAGCCGTTCATCGTTTTATACCGGCAGACAACATCTTTAAATAGACGGGAAAGCACATGATGGATCCCCGGGCTGCCGTTAGCCGTAGGTGGACCTTCATAAAAGACGTACCTCTTCGACCCTTCCCTCACCTCAACACTTTTGTCAAAGATCTTGTGTTCCTTCCAATAACGGAGAATATCCTTTTCCAGTTGAGGGAAGTCTATTTTACTATTGACCTTCTTGAACACAACTTAGCTCTGTTTAGGTGAAATAACTACTTTCCTATCCTCACCGACACCTATACTATGAGTTACCACTTCAGGATGCTCAGCCAAGGCGAGGTGGATGATGCGCCGTTCACTAGCAGGCATTGACTCCAAAGTTATAGCATGCTGTCTTAATTTAACCTGTTCCGCCAAGTGCAACGCCAACTCCTGAAGTGAACTACGGCGCCGTTCCCGGTATCCACCAACATCGATAAAAAGTGGCTGCCAACTCTCTAATCGTCCAGCTATTATAAGTTTAACAATGTACTCCAAAGAGGCTATGGTTTGCCCATGACGTCCAATCAAAATACCCAAATCATCGCCTTTGATATTAAAAGTCACCGGTATTTGGTCAGGCAGAACTTCAACCTCGGCTGTTACCTCTAACAAATCAAGCAACTTATTCAGAATCTCTTTGGCTATCTCAACCAAATCCTCCCCTGGTGGAGGTAAAGGCTTCACCCTGATTACAGCCTCTTCAGCTCCCATACCCAGAATCCCTGACTTCCCTTCATTAACAACCTCTACTTCAAATTGGTCTCGCTTCATCTCAAGTCGCCTTTCCGCTTCCTCCAGCGCTTCCTCAACCGTGCCTGCAACTATCTCCAGCTCCTCCATATTTTAACCTCCCCTTTGAGTAATTCACCACAGTATTGAATTGCCTTAAGATTGTTTTGATGATGCTGCTTTAGTTTACCGATTTAATGGCAACTTAGGCAAAGCACCACGGCCCAAGTACCCCCACCCGGTAACTAAATACTGAATTCCAATGCCAATCACATTGGAAACTGCCCAAAAAAGAGCCAAACCGCTGGGAAACATCAAGGTAAAGAAAGCAAACATAAATGGCATCATTAACTGCATCATGCTATTCATCGACTTCTGCCTCGGGTCAACCGTGGGAGCAGTTACCATCTTCTGTTGTACCCACATTGAGCCGCCCACTATAATGGCTAGAATCATGGTGCTGTCAGGCACTCCTAAATTGAGCCACAGGAAATGGCTATCTAGCGGAAGGGCCTGAGCCACCACCTCCCATGGGTAAAGATGCTGGAATAAGTTCAGCAGGCTTTCGGGAGTAGTAGCTAAAGCCCTCATGATAGACTGATAGAGGGCAATCCACACTGGAAATTGAACCAGCATTGGCCACAAACAACCCAGCGGATTGACTCCAGCCTCTTTATAGAGCTTCATCATCTCCTGCTGAAGTTTTTGCTGATTCTTACCATGTTTCTTCTGTAATTCCTGGATTTTAGGTTGCATGCCTTGCAAAGCCTTGGTGGCTTTGAGTTGCTTCAAAGTAAGGGGCACGAGTATCAAACGAACTATGATGGTGAGCGCAATGATAGCCAGTCCAAAACTGCCATCTAAAACACTGGTCAGCGCAATCAACCCATTAAGCATCGGGTTGAGAATAATCAAACTCCACAGGTCAGCCATGACTATAAAACCTCTATTCGGTAGTTAGAGTAAAATTCCAAGTCTCCTTTCCCTGTTTCACATCCAAGGCATACAGACAATTATCCTGTCCACGAACATAAACTACATCACCTGAAGCACAAAACGATGCTCGGATAGAAGTACCAATGGATAACTGCTTTACTATCCTGTTATCACCTGTAGCCTCAGTCTTAAGAACATATACCTCTCCTGAGTCACAAGCTATTACCAGCAAATCATCCACCAGAAGTGGTGAGACGACTATAGGACTTCCCGCATCAAAAGACCACAATTGTGTGCCATCGCCAGCATCAATAGCATAAATCTCACCATCAAGACATCCAGCGTAGACAACATTGTTACTAACTAAAGGAGTAGCCCAAAAGCAGTTGCCTCCAGCGAATTTCCACAATGTTTCATTGCTTTCTACTTTCACAGCATGGAGGTTGCGGTCTAAGGAACCTACAAATATCACTCCGTTAGACACTACTGGAGAGGAAACAAATCCTATTTTTGACTCTGTGGCAAAACTCCAGGTTATACTGCCATCGTCAGCCGATAAGGCGTAAAGATACCCATCAAAGGTACTTATGTAAAGCTTATCCCCCTCAATATAGGGAGTGG
>CAZYNG010000003.1:2815-20604 GCA_964648615.1 uncultured Dehalococcoidales bacterium
AGATACCCATCAAAGGTACTTATGTAAAGCTTATCCCCCTCAATATAGGGAGTGGCCCATAGCTTGTCACAAAGAACAGTCGAGTTCCAATTAGATTCACCATAGGTCGTATCCAAAGCGTAAACTCTGCCATCCGAACTACACAGGCAAACAGTATCATTTACGATTACCGGGCTGCCTACAATGGCTCCTATATACCCTTCTTTAGGATAATCCCATCTCATAGCGCCATTAGCTATATTAAAGGCATAGACTTTGCCATTATAGGTACCAATAAACACTAAATTTCCATCCACAGCGGGTGTACCATATATGGCAACAGGAGTGGATACTGGACCGCATGACAATCCCCCCTGGGAAGTAGTAGTAATAGCGTAAACCCACTCCCCATCCGCCGGGAAGTGAAGTTGCTGGCTCCGAGCAGAGGCATTCACCGCAATGATTTTGCCATCCATTGAACCTACATAAAGAATCCCGTCACCACGCGTAATTCCCGAGAACCCGGTTGGTGCTTCAGCACAACCAAATGCAAATAAGCTAAAAAGGCAAAAAAGGACGACAAATTTTGTTAGATTAGTTTTCACTTCAATGTCTCACAGCATGGCGGTCAAGGTACAGGGTCATATCCCCCTCTAGAGAAAGGATTGCACCGAGCCAACCGTTTAGTTGCCAACCAGCTACCTTTAATAAATCCATACCTTTCAATCGCTTCATGAGCATAGTGCGAGCAAGTGGGTTGATAACGGCAGGAATGCGGAGTAACTTCCGATATCGTCGTTTGATATAGTTCAATCAAATCGAGGATTAACCGTTTTGTCATCGTCCATCAGCAACTGCGCCTGCCCCAATAATCTAGCTACCGAATTTTTCAATTCATGATAATCAGCACCCGCTGCTTCGGGTTGGACAATAAATACTATATCCCATCCCGGCTTTATCACTTGTAGCCGCATTATCTCCCTTAATAGGCGCTTCAACCGATTGCGTATTACCGCATTGCCCACCTTCTTACTCACCGAAAGACCATACCTGGTCGAACCTAAGCCCGTGGGCAGAGTTCTCACCACTATTAGATTTCCCTTCCATACTTTGCCTCTTTGGTAAACCGAAAAGTAATCTGCCTTCTTGGTTAGCGTCAAGGGTCGTCCCATACAATTAAACCGGGGTCAGCTTCCACCGCCCTTTAAGCCGCCTTCGCTTAAGCACTCTCCGGCCACCTCGAGTAGCCACTCTGGCACGAAAGCCGAGCTTTCTCTTCCTGGAAAGCCTCTTTGGCTGATAAGTTCGTTTAGGCATTTAACTCCTGCGATGTCTTGATGCAGGCAAGCCTACACCGCCTGTCTTCCAGATATGAACCGGGGCATAAGGCAACAAAGCCAAAAAACGAGCCCTCTTTATAGCTCGTGCCAGAGCCCGCTGATGCTTAGCACAAGCCCTGGTTGTGTGTCGTGACCCAATGCTTCCATGGCTAGTGAGATACTGAGATAAGGTAGCTACATCTTTATAGTCTATGGTTGCCTTTCCAGTACAAAAAGGACAAACTGCAGGCTTACGGATGAAGCTTCTTGTCCGCCCTGTTGCTCTAAAATCAGCCAATTCTTTGCTCCTTCGAATTACTCAAAAGGCAGATCCTCGGGCTGGATCTCACCTTCCTCAGGAACGCCCTCTTCAGGAAGGGGAGCTACAGCTCCTGGCTTACCAAGGAAGAGTACTCGGTCCGCTACTACTTCAAGACTGGTACGCACTTGCCCATCCTGTCCTTCCCAGTTGCGAGCATGCAGTCTTCCTTCAACGTAAACCTGTTTCCCTTTAGTCACAAATTGATTACAAACCTCCGCTTGCTTGCCCCAAACGCTAATTCTAAACCAATCTGTTTCTTCCCTGGTCTCGCCGCTAGAAGTGGTGTAACGACGATTAGTAGCCATACGAAAAGAGGTAACCGCTCTACCATTTGGTGTATAGCGCATTTCAGGATCACCACCTACATTACCGATAAGTGTTACTTTAGCTAAACTTGCCATCTCTCAACCCTCCCTTGTTACTATAAGATGCCGCAGAATTTCCTCCGAAGCTCGCAGTTCAGCACCAAGTTTCTTCGTCAAATTGGGCTCCAGCTTAAATCGCGTCAAAACATAATTAGCTTCCATGAACTTCTTTATAGGATAAGCTAACTTCCGTATTCCCCATTGTTCAGCTGATTCCACCATCCCACCTTCGTCAGTAATAAATTTGCCCACCTGCTCGATAATTTCAGGCAGTCTTTCCCCGTCAACTTCGGGGCTTATCACAGTTACTAACTCATAATCAGTCATCTCTAACTCTAGTATTTTAATCCGTATAGTATATCATACTAGTAGCCATAACTTAATCGTTCAATCAAAGGCGAAGGTAAATTATATTCCATCATTTTTTGCTGAGTAGCACTTATATCATAGTTAACCCGATAATAATATACCATTTGAGCCTCGCCATCATAGATGGCATAGCTAGCTCTAGGGTCACCATCACGGGGTTGTCCCACCCCACCAGGATTGATAATCAAGCGCTTGCTTTCAAAGCTTAACCTTATTTCACTGGGAATTTTAGCCACAGAGTAATGTTTTAAACTATCCTGCTGGAAGACTATCGGCTTATGAGAATGACCTACAAGGCAAAATTTGGTGTCAAACTGGTTAAAGTTGTCCTCAACATCCTTTGCTGATAGCCACCCTGGTTCAAGGTATTCCCAGATTGGATGGCGAGGACTGCCATGAACTAGGGTAAAATCCCCCCGCTTTATCCTTTGAGGAAGATCTTGCAGATAATTCATATCCCCGGCAGCCAGTTGCTGCCTCGTCCAAAGGATGGCTTGCGCTGCATGGGGATTAAAATCGGAGATATCAAGTTTACCAGTAGCTGCCCAGTCATGATTGCCGGCAACACAAATATGCTTGTATTGACATAAAAGCTCAATGCAGGCATGAGGCTCAGGTCCATAGCCCACTACATCGCCCAAGCACCAAATTTCATCAATGCCGCCCTTGCTTTCTATATCCTGAAGCACAGCTTGAAAAGCAACTAGATTGCTATGGACATCGGCAAGGATAGCATACCTCACAACAGTAACTCCTTAATTCACCATCGCGAGCCAAAGGCGAAACAACCTCACAGCCTTTCTACGCGATTGCGGTGCTTACACACCCCAATGACTATAGCATCACAGGCCAGTTTTTGAAATGTTATAATTCAATTGATGAAGCTATCCGAGTTGGGAGAATTTGGCTTAATTGAGATTATACAGAGCATCGCCGAAAAATCCCAAAATCCCCGATATGATTCCTGGCGCCGACTTTTAGTCGGCATTGGCGATGACACTGCTGCCTGGCAGAGCGGTGATCATGTTGAGTTGGCCACGACAGACACCCTGGTTCAAGGAGTACACTTTAACTTGAATGTTATTAGCTGGAAAGAATTAGGCTGGAAAGCTCTAGCAGTAAACTTGAGCGATATTGCCGCCATGGGCGGTATTCCTGCATACGCTTTACTGTCTCTAGCTTTGCCCGAGGACCTTGAGGTGGAAAATGTCACCGATTTTTGTCACGGCTTGGCAGAGCTTGCTAACCAGTTTGAGGTAGCCATAATAGGAGGCGACCTGGCTTCCTCTCCCGATGTGGTTATCACCATCACCATTATAGGTTTCTCTAACGGTAATCGGATACTCAAACGGTCAACGGCTGTACCTGGAGAACAAATAGCAGTTACCGGCTTTTTAGGTCTCTCATCAGCGGGACTAAAAATGCTCCACAAGAAAACGACACTTGACAATGAAACCACCAACATTTTAAGACAAGCGCATCTTCGACCTACGCCAAGAATAAAAGAGGGACAACTCTTGCTACAGCGGGGAGTCAATACTGCCATAGACATAAGCGATGGGCTCATTGCTGACCTTGACCACATATGCCAGGCTAGCAAAGTTAACGCCCAGATAAAGATAGACAGGCTACCTGTGCACCCTTTGGTTAAAGCCAATTTCCCGGGCTATCAGGAACTGGCTCTAAGCGGAGGCGAGGACTATGAACTGTTATTCACCGCCGATAAAGCTACTATGGAGAAGGTTAAGCGTGTTTTAGATTGTCCGGTGAGCGTAATTGGCGAGATAACCAAGGAAATTCTGCCCACCCGGGTGACTCTGATAGATAGCATGGGGAAGGCCGTCACTCCTAGAAAGGCAGGTTGGGAACATTTCAAAAATGAAGCCCCTAAGAGTAAGGTCACGTAGTCCAGAGGAAACCCAGCTTTTGGGAAGCCACCTTGGCGAATTAGCCCAACAAGGCGATATCTTCCTCCTCATCGGTGAGCTGGGAACTGGCAAGACCTGCCTCGTTCAGGGCATTGGTAAAGGTCTGGGCATCAAGGAATATCCCTTCAGTCCTTCCTTCGTAATAATCAGGGAATATCAAGGCAACCTCTCCCTATACCATATTGACTTCTACCGCCTTACCCACATCGAGGAAATCAACGACCTGGGGCTTGAGGAATATCTCTACGGCCATGGAGTTTGTGTGGTAGAATGGGCAGAGAAAGGAACTTCAGTATTACCTGAGAAAAATTTAGTTATATCTCTAAATTACGTTCCCGATTCCGAGACAGAACGCTCCATTTGCCTCGAACCTAAGGGTGAACGATACCTAGAATTGATGGAAAAACTCAGGTCAAGATTGAACCAGGAAAAATCATGGAACTGGCTATAGATACCTCTTCCAATATTGCCAGCACTGCTCTGTCCCATAAAGGAGAACTTCTATCTGAGCTAACCTGGCAGTCAACTTATAACCACACGGTAGAATTGATACCCAATCTAGCTTATCTGCTCAAACAGGCTAAATTACAACCAAGCTCTATTGAAGCAATTATCGTGGCTAAAGGTCCGGGAAGCTTCAATGGCTTGAGAGTAGGAATAAGCGTTGCAAAAGGAATGGCCCTCTCCTTGAACATTCCTCTGCTTGGCATAAGCACATTAGAGGTCGAAGCTTATCCATTCAGTTACAGTAAACTCCCGATACGCCCTATCCTTAAAGCAAGCCGACAGGAAATTGCCACTGCTCTTTACCAACAAGAAGATGACCATTGGCGTCGGTTGGAAGAAGAACACTTAACCACACTCCGGACTTTATGCGACCAGAGCAACCAAGAAACACTCTTTTGCGGCGAAATCTCCAGTGACATGGCAAACGAAATACACCAAACTCTGGGCGAATTAGCTATAATACCACAAAGCATCGCCAGGTTACCTCGAGCTGGTTACCTTGCTGCTCTGGGTTGGCAAAGGCTTAGTCGGGGAGAACGAGATGACCTTGCAACGCTTCAGCCAATGTATCTTCGCCCTCCCCAGATAACAAAGCCCAAAGAAAGGAGGAAAAATAATGCGAAAACGAAGCCTTAAAGAAGTAGAATACACGGGAGGATTCTGCTTTGCTTGCGGTCAAAATAACCCTATCGGGTTGAAGCTAGAATTTGTTTATGATGGTGAGAAAGTTAAAAGCAAATTCACTCCACAGCAGTTTCACGAAGGATGGACGGGCTTTACCCACGGTGGCATTCTTTACACTATTCTCGATGAGGCAAATGTTTACGCTATACTCTGCCATGGGCTTGATTGTGTTACTGGGACGAGCGAGGTGAAATTTAGACATCCTGCACCAACTGGTGAGCCAATCCAAATCTCTGCTCAAGTTACCCAAAAAACACATAGAGTAGCCAAAGCAAAAGGGATGCTGACTCTTAAAGATGGCACAATCATAGCCGAAAACACCTCCTTGTTTTACATAGTCGGGAAAACAAGAATAACGATTATGTGGGATATGGATGGCGTGCTGGTTGATTCTGCTTCTTTCCATTTCGCTGCCTGGCAAAAAGTCTTTTCCAGAAGGGGAGTAAAGTTCAGCGAGGAGGATTTCATCAGGCTTTTTGGCTCTAGAAACGACTTCATAGTTCGTAGCATTTTAGGGCAGAACATACTTGAGGAGGACATCAAGAGCATAGTGCAGGAAAAGGAGCTGGAATTCCGCGATAAGATAAAAGGAAAAGTCAAGCTATTACCTGGCGCATCCAGACTATTAGACATGCTGAAGGGGAATTTAAAAATGGCTTTGGTTTCCTCAGCACCAAAGGAAAATATCGATTTAATTATCAATGAACTTAATATAGAGGAATATTTCGATTGTATAGTCTCAGGTCACGAGGTAGCGGAAAGCAAACCTAGCCCTGAGATATATTCCCTGGCTGCCCAAAAGTTGGGAACCAATCCCAGGAGTTGCCTCGTAATTGAAGATTCCCCCCTTGGTGTTAAGGGAGCTAAAGCTGCCGGTATGAAATGTCTAGCGGTAAACCATAGCCATCCCCAACAGAGCATGATTGAAGCCAACGTAGTGGTCAATACCCTGGAGGACATGGACTTACTCTCTCTATTAAAAATCGTATGGGAAAGCTGATATAAAGCGATGTTAGAGGTTTTAACTCAAAAGTTAACCAAAATATTTCAGGGACTTGCTAGTAAAGGCAAACTCAGTGAGAAGGATATCGATACTGCTCTGCGAGAAGTGCGATTATCGCTTTTGGAAGCCGACGTGAATTTCAAGGTGGTAAAGGAGTTCCTATCCATGGTAAGAGAGCGCACCGTCAGCACAGAAGTGTCGCAAAGTCTAACACCAGCCCAGCAAGTTATCAAAATCGTTTATGAAGAACTAATTGGCATCTTGGGACATGAACCGAGCAAACTTGTTTCGATTGTTCATCCCCCAGTAATTGCTTTGCTTGTTGGATTACAAGGCTCTGGCAAAACCACGACGGCAGCTAAGTTGGCTTTTCACCTTAAGAATTTGGGGCAATATCCGCTACTGGTAGCTGCTGATACCCGCCGACCTGCTGCCATTGAACAAATCAAGCTATTAGGCAAACAGCAAAATATCCCTGTGTATAGCGAAGATGCCAGTGCATCGTCAATAACCATTTGTAGCAACGCCCTAAAACAAGCCAAACAAACAGCTACAAACTGGGTGGTCGTTGATACCCAAGGACGACTCCACATCGATGACGCTATGATGCAAGAATTAGCTGACATTAAATCCAAGCTACAACCATCAGAAGTATTACTTACTGTAGATGCCATGACCGGGCAGGAGGCTGTAAGAGTGGCTCAAGAATTTCACGGTCGAATCGGACTTACCGGGCTTGTCTTGACAAAGTTGGATGGCGATGCAAGAGGCGGAGCAGCTCTCTCCATCAGGTTTGTCACCGGAGTGCCCATAAAGTTTCTGGGCACTGGAGAGAAAATAACTGCCCTTGAGTCTTTTTATCCTGACCGTTTTGCATCCCGTGTATTGGGTATGGGAGATGTGCTCAGCTTCATTGAGCACGCTGAAAGTACCTATAGCCAGCAACAAGCCAAGGAACTGGAAAGGAAAATGCGCACCACTAGCTTTGACCTTAACGACCTTCTTGAGCAATTACATCAAATGCGTAAGATGGGACCTTTGACGAGCTTAATTGAGATGTTGCCAGGCTTTTCCAAATTCACTTCTGATATACCCGCCGATGAAGGAGAAAAACGCTTAAGAAAGATAGAGGCAATTATCCTCTCCATGACCGCTGAGGAACGGCACAATCCACATGTCATCAATGGTAGTCGAAAGCGTCGAATCGCTCGGGGGAGTGGTACCACACCTCAAGACATTAACCAAATGCTTAATCAATTCTACCAGATGCAGAAACTGACCAAATCGCTAATGCGGGGAAAACCATCCAGAAATATGACCAGTATGTTTGGTATTCCCTTCAAATAGACTCATTCGAGATAATCCCTAAGCTTTCTACTATGTTGAGGATGGCGCAGCTTGCGCAAAGCTTTAGCTTCGATTTGGCGAATTCTCTCTCGAGTTACACTAAACTCTTTACCCACCTCCTCAAGTGTTCGAGGATGCCCATCTTTAAGCCCAAACCTGAGCTGTATCACTCTCTTCTCTCGCTCACTGAGTTCATCAAGCACCCTATCCACTTGCTCTTTCAGTAGCTGTTGTGAGGCTACCTCAGTTGGCGCTGGGCTAGCCCGATCTTCAACAAAATCACCAAGCCGACTATCTTCATCTTCGCCTACAGGTGTCTCCAAAGATACAGGCTCATGGTGAAACAAGTCTATAATTTCTTCTACTCTTTCAGGAGTTAAATTTAGAGAATCAGCAATTTCCTTATAGGTTGGTTCATGTCCGTATTCTTGAGTTAGCTGGCGGGTTGTTCGCAACAGCTTATTGATTGTCTCCACCATGTGTACCGGGATGCGGATGGTACGCGCTTGATCAGCTATAGCTCTAGTTATTCCTTGCCTGATCCACCAAGTAGCATAAGTGCTAAATTTGTAACCCTTTCTATATTGAAACTTCTCTACAGCCCGCATAAGGCCGATGTTCCCTTCCTGAATGAGGTCAAGAAAGGACATACCGTGTCCAATATACTTCTTGGCAATGCTGACCACCAACCTCAAATTAGCTTCGGTAAGGTGCTTTTCCGCCCGCTCAGCTTCTTTCTTCACCTCATCAAATTGAGCCCTGAACTGACCAGCATGCTGCTTGAGATGGGAGATAAACTCCTCATCAGCCAGCAGACCTTTTATCCTTTTAAAAGTAATCCTCTTCCCAATTACAGACAATGATTGTGGCGGCAAAAGGGAACTGCTTAAGGAAAGTTCCACTATGGCTTCTATTGTTGAAACTCTCTTATCCATCTCTTGAGCAACTGCCTCGGCTAAGCCCGGCTCAATTTCATTATCAATGGCAGCACGGAATTTAGGGTTGTTTATCGTTCCTATCACACCATCTGAATAACCAATACCTGCATGCCTTCCAACAACCTTGCCAATGGGGTAAGCTCGGGATAACCGAGAAAGCAAGTAAAGTACCGTATCAACTTCTGAGGGGTATCGTCCTTGTTTATTAAAATAATTATCCTCAAATTTAACTAAGTATCTGCCTCGCTCTATCAGCCTTGCTAGGTTTTTTTCCTCAGCAGCTTTTAGTAGCTTTACCCTACCGATTTCGTGAAGATACGTACGAGTTGAATCATCAATTATTTCATGCTCTTCTAAACCTATCTCCGGTCTAGCCCCTTCGGGGACTACTGCAACAGCATCCTCTTCAGCTTCCTCCTCAGCACCACGTGACTCTTCCTCCTCCCCTTCGTCCTCATTATTTACATTAGTCACTTCGCTCTTACCAGAATCCATAAATTAACCTCACCTTGTTTTTCCTGCTTTCGACTGTTTGATGAGAATTTCTCTGATTCTTTGACTGGAGGCTATTCCTTGCTCTTCCAATTTGGCAAGCTCAGCATCAATCCCTTGCGTCTCCCTCTCAAGATTAAGTATTGCTTCCTTCTTAGCTTCTAAACTTCTGGAATGCCTCTCTTGCAACCGGAGAACGCAATCAGTCAGTTCACGCTGTCTATCAGCTTTTTGAGCCTCAGGCGGAAAAGTTTTATTCAATAAATAGTTTAAATGTTCTAATAGATTCGTGTCAAGTTTCTCTTTGAGTTCAGAAATGCTTTGAGATTGTTGCCACTTATTAAACAGTTCGCGATTCTCTGTGTATACGAAAAACTCCGGCGTTAATTCCTGCACTACATCGCAATATTCAGGATGCTGAAACAATAATGCCAGACAAATTTCCTCGATCGGACTTGATGCGAGTTGACGGAAAAGACGCGAGTGATTCACTTCAAGCAATTGCTTCCTTTTCGTGACACGCATCTTCTTCAACGCTGCCATCAATGTGGGGCTATCCAATTTCAACAGATGTGCCATCTTCTGCACATATTGAGCTTGCCTTATAGGATCCTTTACTTCATAAAGCAAAGGTAATAACTTCTGTATTGCCAACGATTTGTCTTCAGCTTTGTTGAAATCGACTTTGCTTACCACTGCCTCAAGAGCAAATTCCAACATGGGCAACGCTTGAGTTACCATGCCCTGCCAAAGCTTTGGGGTTTCAATTATTACTTCAGCAGGGTCTTTACCCGAGGGCAAAGGAATAACCTTTATTTCAGCGGCAAGCATGCCTTCGCATCTAACCAACCCCGACCATAGCGGAACCGGAATCGCTTTTCTATCCAAAGAACGAGCTAGTATCTCCCCACTCCGCAAGGTAGCTTCCTCACCAGCCATGTCCGCATCGAGGGCTAAATTTATATTCTTGGTTAGCCTTTTAAGGATATTCACTTGCTTCTCGGTTAAAGCAATTCCCATGGAGGCAACCACATTCTGCCAACCATTTTGATGAGCTGCGAGGACATCCATATAACCTTCCACAATTATGGCTAAATCTTCCTTTCTAATAATGTCCTTAGCTTTATCAATTCCATAAAAGTTGCTTCCCTTATCAAAAAGGAGTGTCTGCGGGGAGTTGGTGTACTTAGGTTGAGAGTCATCCAATACTCTGGCACCAAAACCAATAACACGACCCTTAGTATCCCGTATGGGAAACATCAACCGATTGCGAAACCTATCATAGCTTCCCCCATCTTCTTTCTCTATTATCAAACCGATATCAACCAGGTCTTTTTGTTCATAACCCTTATTAATCAGAAAATCTTTACCTGCCTCCCAATCATCGGGGCTAAAACCAAGCCGGAACTTCCTGATGGTCTCAAGACTGATTCCCCTGCTATTAAGATAACTTCTGGCTCTCTCGCCTGCCGTGGTACTTAGTAATAAGTGATGATAATATTCACTTATAAGCTCATTAATCCCAAATAATCTCTCTGTTTCCTTATCCTTAGCTTTCTCTGCTTCTGTAGGTTCACTTAAAACTATACCAGCCCTTCGAGCCAGAAGAGGAAGAGCCCGACCAAAATCGACTCCTTCCTTCTTCATAATGAATGCGAAAACATCGCCCCCAGTATTACAGGCGCCAAAACAATGCCAGGTCTGTTGATCTGGGAAAACGAAAAAGGAAGGATTTTTTTCGCTGTGAAATGGGCATAATGCCTTAAAATTACGTCCCGCTTTCTGCAAAGGCACGTAATCAGAGATTACTTCTACAATGTCTACCCTTTGTTTTACATCGTTGATCACGCTCATCGGGATATTTCCTCAGCCAGGCGTGATGCATATTGGTCAGTCATCCCAGCAATATAGTCAGCGACTTTGCGCTCTTTGCCATCATTCAATAGGCCAAATTCTCGCGGCAGTTTATCTTCATGTCTCAGAAAATAAGAATACAGCAGCTGCATCGCTTTCTTTGCCTTCTTAGCCCCTTCACTTTCTAAACTAGGGCGATATACTTTATCAAACAAGAACTGCCGCAATTCATTGGTAGCCTGAAGCACACTCAGATTCATGCCTATACCTGATTCCCCCACCCCACCTTTCCCACTGACTACCCAGGAATAGCTTACAATATCACAAACCAGGGTGTTGATCCGCTGCGAACGCCTAGTACCTAGAATAGCTATCGCTGAATTAGGTAGATCGTTTTCAGTAACAAGACCAGCCCTTATAGCATCATCAATGTCATGGTTAATATAAGCTATCACATCAGCTATCTTGCACACCTGACCCTCCATAGTGCCAACATCTGTCCATCCTTCCCCTAAGATATCAATCTGACCCTTAGAATGATTAAGAATGCCATCTCTTACCTCCCAACAAAGATTGAGTCCATATCCATCATTCTCCAGGAAATCAATCACTCGCAGGCTTTGTTCATTGTGCTTGAACCCTTCAGGACATAGCTCATTTAAAATTTGCTCACCTATATGACCAAAAGGGGTATGCCCTAAATCATGCCCCAAGGCAATGGCTTCAGTTAAATCTTCGTTCAAATTCAAAGCCCGCGATATAGTCCTGGCAATTTGAGAAACTTCCAGAGTATGAGTTAGCCTAGTTACATAGTGGTCTCCTGGGGGAACGATAAACACTTGTGTCTTATGCTTAAGCCGTCGGAAGGCCTTGGAATGGATAATGCGGTCGCGATCACGCTGAAAGCAAGTCCTTATCGGACATGGTTCTTCCCACCTTATCCTGCCACGACTATCCCTGCTTTTAGCCGCATAAGATGAAAGAGCTTCTTCTTTTTGCTCTGTTTGCTCCCGTATACCGAACTCATTGACCATTGAGATATAATGTTCATAACAAGTTAAAGTAAAAATTCTTATTTTTCAACTGGGGTGATATGCTCTTTCTTCCCTACCTCTTGGCCTTCACTTTCTTTTCCGTCTCCGCTACATCCAACCTTGTTTTCAACACCACGTCCGGGTTCAAAGACATTGAATCTATTCCACACTCAACCAAGAACTCAGCAAATTCAGGGAAATCACTAGGTGCTTGACCACATATTCCTATCTTTCTTCTCGGTTTGTGTTTATGCGCAGCCTCTATAACACGCTTCACAAGTCTTTTCACTGCTTCATTTCTTTCATCAAATATATGAGAAACAAATTCAGAATCTCTATCCAAACCGAGTGTCAATTGCGTTAGGTCATTCGACCCTATGCTGAACCCATCAAATACATCTGCAAATTCCTCAGCTAGAACCACATTTGATGGTATTTCACACATCACATATACTTCTAATCCATTCTCCCCCTGTTTTAGACCAAACTCCTCCATTGCAATTATCACTTTCCTCCCCTCTTCTGGCGTTCTACAAAAAGGAACCATCACCTTGACATTGGTCAATCCCATCTCATCTCTCACTTTTTTTATCGCCTTGCATTCTAAGCCAAAAGCAGGCTTAAACTTTTCATCATAATAACGCGAGGCACCCCTCCAACCTATCATCGGATTACTTTCCTCTGGTTCATAAAGATACCCCCCGATTAAATTGGCATACTCGTTCGTTTTAAAGTCAGAAAAACGAACGATAACATCGTTGGGATAAAAACCCGCCGCTATCTTTGCTATCCCCATCGCTAAATTATCAACGAAGAACTGCGCCTTATCCCGGTACGATACACTTCTCTTGTCTATTTCCTTAATGACTTTCGCCATCTCTCCATCTTTATTTGCCTTCTTCTTCAGCTCATCGTATTCAATCAGAGCCATTGGATGAATTCCGATATAGGAATTGATGATAAACTCCTCCCTGGCTAAGCCTACGCCATCATTGGGAATTTGTCCTTGAATAAATGCACCCCCAGGAATACCAAAATTCATCATTATCTGGGTGCGGGGCCTCGGGAGTTCAGATAATGCCACCTCATCCACCCGATATTTCAACTTTCCTTCATATATTCTACCCTCGCCTCCCGAACAATCCACCGTAACTTCGTTCACATCTCTTAAAACCTTGGAGCCATCACCGGTGCCAATCACGCAAGGTACTCCAAGCTCACGGCTAACTATGGCAGCGTGGCATGTTCTCCCACCTTTGTTTGTGACTATTGCACCAGCAATTTTCATTATGGGCTCCCAATCGGGATCTGTCATATCAGTAACCAAAACTTGACCATGTTTGAACTTATAGATTTGGCGAGGGTCTTCTATCAGGTTTACCTCACCTTGCCCTATTTTCGTCCCAACCGCTTCCCCTTCAACCAACACCTTGCCCTCATCCTCAAGCACATAGGTTTTAAGCACAGCTAAATCTCTCTGTGAATGCACTGTCTCCGGTCTCGCCTGTACGATGTAAAGGTCACCAGTTAGCCCGTCTTTTGCCCATTCAATATCCATCGGCAGGCCGTAATGTTCTTCTATGATGCAAGTCCACCTGGCAAGGGCGAGCACCTCATCATCATTCAACGCAAATTCCCTTCGGTCTTGTGGAGTAACTTCCGTTTGCTCCGTTCCTGTCCCGTTTCCCTTATAAACCAGTTTCTTTTCCTTTGTCCCCAGTTTCTTTTCCACAATAGGCCTGAACCCCTCTTTTAAAGCGGGCTTGAAAACATAAAACTGGTCTGGGTTCACAATCCCTTGCACCACAGTCTCTCCCAAGCCATACGCACCAGTGATGTAAACCACATCTTTGAACCCTGACTCAGTATCTATGGAAAATATAACTCCGGAGCATGCTAAGTCAGAGCGCACCATCTTTTGCACGCCAACTGATAGAAAAACCCTCAGGTGGTCGAATCCCTTATCAACACGGTAAGATGTTGCTCTATCGGTAAATAAAGATGCAAAACATTCCATAACCTTCCCTATTAATTCTTTCTCGCCCTGCACATTCAAATAAGTCTCCTGCTGTCCAGCAAATGAAGCCGTGGGTAAGTCCTCCGCAGTAGCACTGCTTCTTACCGCAACGTCAACATTCCTCCCGTATCTCCGCTCCATCTCCCTGTAAGCAAGCCTTATCTCTTCCTCCAGTTCTTTAGGACAAGGCGCGGTTTTTATTAGATTTCTTATCTCTTTACTTCTCCGTGACAGATTTTCCATGTCATGTGTATCCAAGCCGGCCAGAATATCTCTGATTTTCCCCATTATGCCTGCTTTTTCAATCGCATATGTATACGCTTCAGCAGTGATAGCAAATCCAGAGGGAACGTTCACCCCATTCTTACCCAGATTCCTTACCATCTCCCCAAGAGAGGCGTTTTTGCCACCCACCAAAGCCACATCTCCTGCTCCAATCTCCTCGAACCATTTTATAAACTTCATGATATTATCCCCGCTTTATTATTCAGTCATAAAACTATGGTACCGGAGACCTTGGTCAAAAACAATGCTTTTCTTTCCAAGCAACAAGCTAAACACATTTAATATACCATATGAAAGGTAGTCAGACAACTCGGCATATACCAAAGCAGAAGCGATAATTAAGCAAAATCAGTCGTCTGGAAATGCCTTGACTGTAAGCAACGGGCAGATTATAATTTTCTTATAGTCACTTGTTGCATATCGCGAGTAAACATGGCTACTGGATTTGAAAGATTCTCCGAAAGTGCTCGTAAGGTATTGACACGAGCTCAAGGCGCGGCGCAGCGCCTAGGCCACAACTATATTGATACTGAGCACTTATTGCTCGGGCTAGCACAGCAAGAATCAGGAGTAGCCTCCAAGGTTTTAGCCAATTTAGGAATTCCCGCAAATAAGGTGCAACCAGCGGTGGAGTTTCTGATTGGAAAGGGGCAGAAATCAAGCACTACTGAGGAGGTGGGGCTTGCTCCCCGGGCAAAGAAGGTCATCGAATTCGCTATTGATGAGGCACGCCGCTTTAATGCTAGCTATATAGGTGCTGAACACATTTTACTGGGATTATTACGAGAGAAGGAAGGGATAGCTTATAATGTTCTGGAAAACTTGGGCGTTACGTTAGAAAAGGCACGAGAGGAGGTCAATCGGGTCATCAAATATGAAGCAACGCATGCCCGAACTCTTGGCCGCAGCACCTCACGCACACCAACACTGGACCAAATGGGAACAGATTTAACCGCTTTAGCCAAGGCAGATAGACTTGACCCTGTTATTGGACGCAATACAGAAATTGAGAGGACAATTCAGATACTAAGCCGCCGCACTAAGAACAATCCTGCCCTCATCGGTGAACCAGGTGTTGGTAAAACAGCTATAGTCGAAGGATTAGCCCAGCGTTTAGTAAAGGGAGAGGTTCCTGAAGCACTACAGGGCAAAAGGATAGTTGCTCTAGATATAGGTGCCTTAGTGGCTGGGACAAAGTATCGCGGTGAATTTGAGGAAAGACTTAAAAGGATTATTGAAGAGGAGAAAGCTTCGGGGAATTGTATACTATTCATCGATGAAATGCAGACTATCGTTGGTGCTGGGGCTGCTGAAGGTGCCGTCGATGCCGCTAATCTTTTGAAACCCTCCTTGTCACGGGGTGAGCTACAATGTATTGGTGCCACTACCTTGAATGATTATCGCAAGTATGTCGAGAAAGATCCTGCGTTGGAGCGACGCTTTCAACCCATCATAGTGGCTGAACCTACTAAGGAAGAAACCCTGGAAATACTGCGAGGAATTAAGCATCGCTATGAGCAATTTCATCGCCTGGCCATTAGCGATGAAGCGCTGCAGGCAGCTACATCCCTAGCTACAAGGTATATCGCTGACCGTTATCTACCCGATAAAGCTATCGATTTGATAGATGAAGCTAGCTCCAGAGTGCGTATCAAACGAGGTAATGCACCGGTTAGTTTAACCGAGGCAAAACAGGCTCTGGAAAGTATACGCAAGGAAAAAGAAGCTGCTATTGCTGCCCTTCAATATGAATACTCCAGTGAACTGCATGAGCGGGAGCTACAGCTTGCTCAAAAAATCGAAGCTCTGGAAAAGGAATGGCAATCAAAGCAAGAACTAGATAAACCTATAGTGGCAGAAGAGGATATCGCTGAAACAGCTAGTATGTGGACGGGAATACCAGTGGTGAAGTTAACCACTGATGAAACTAGCCGCCTTCTCCATATGGAAGAAGCTTTGCACCACCGTATCATTGGTCAGGACGAAGCGATAGAAATTATCGCTAAAGCGGTAAGGAGAGCTCGGGCTGGATTAAAAGACCCCAGACGCCCAATGGGAGCCTTCATATTCCTTGGACCCACCGGTGTTGGCAAAACTGAGTTAGCAAGGGCTTTAGCAGAATTTATGTTCGGTAGCGAGGATACATTAATCAGGCTTGATATGTCAGAATTCATGGAGCGTCATACTGTGGCTCGCTTGGTTGGTTCACCGCCAGGATACATTGGCTATGAGGAAGGCGGGCAGTTAACCGAGGCAGTGAGGCGGAAATCCTACTGCTGCATCCTCCTCGATGAGATTGAGAAGGCACATTATGATGTGTTTAATATACTACTCCAAATTTTCGATGATGGCCATTTAGCTGACGCCAAGGGACGCCGTGTGGATTTCCGTAATAGCATCATAATTATGACTAGTAATATTGGAGCTGAGCTAATAAAACGCAATATGAGCATTGGCTTTGATATTCATGGTGATAGTGATAAGCAAATCGAATACGATAAGATGAAGGAAAAGGTGCTCGGAGAGGTGAAGAAAACCTTTCGCCCTGAGTTTCTCAACCGCATCGATGCCACTGTGGTTTTCCACGGCCTGACTAAAGAACATATCCGAAAGATCGTTGATTTAATGCTCAGCCAGACCATTGATTCGGTCAAGGAAAGAAACATAACTTTAGAGATTACCGAAGCTGCCAAAGACCTCCTCGGTGACAAGGGCTATGACCCTGTTTTTGGAGCACGTCCATTGCGTCGTACGATCCAGGAAATGGTGGAAAATCAACTCTCCGAGGCTTTGCTGCACGGCGATTTTCTCCCCGGAGATACCGTTGTGGTAGATTGTGAGGATGACAGAATCGTGATACGTGCGCTGGTTAAGGAAGGCCTATAATAGTGCCCCAAGAGATAATCGAAGCACCAATACCAGGCAAAATACTAAGCGTTGACGTTACTCAAGGCAATTCGGTGAATGAAGGCGATACAATTTGCGTTATAGAAGCGATGAAGATGGAAAACCCGATATTGGCTCCCGTAAAAGGGTCAGTTGTAGAAGTGGGGGTTTCACCCAATCAAGTAGTCAAGACAGGCCAACTGCTAGCTATCATCGAGTACCAATGAAAATCAGTTAAGGAAGGGTCTATCATAGAGTGGGAGTTTCACCCAATCTAGCAGTAAAATAGGCCAACTGATAGCCATCATCGAGTACCAATGAAAATCAGTTAAGGAAGGGTCTATCATAGAGTGGGAGTTTCACCCAATCTAGCAGTAAAATAGGCCAACTGATAGCCATCATCGCGTACCAATGAAAATCAGTTCCTGCGAAAGGGTCTATTACAGAGGTGAGGGTTCCA
>CAZYNG010000003.1:20704-22329 GCA_964648615.1 uncultured Dehalococcoidales bacterium
GGAGAAAAATGGCCGCCAAAATGTGGTATGCAGACCCCGTAATGCAGACAATGTTGCCCACAATGGGGGGTGAAGCTATTAAGGAAATCTATGGACACTGGTTTGCACCGAGGGCGATTCTTACCGGAAGAATAGGATCAAAGGCACTCGCAACGAGTGTCTCCTTTATGTGCGAAAGGAGAAAGGCGTTCATTTTAACCGACACTGTCGTGGAAAGACATGCCAGAAGTGTGGCTAAAGATTTCGAAGAATCCGGCTTTCAGACAACGATTTGGAACGAGGCTGCTCCAGAACCTCCGGTAACCCTGGTGGAAAAGTGTGCCGATGCGATGTCAAAATTCGAACCTGACCTCATCGTTGCGGTGGGGGGGGGCTCCACAATTGACCTGGCCAAAGCCGCATGGATACTCTATGAATTACCGGGATACGACTTGAGTGCGGTAAGCCCATTGATTCCCATGGGATTAAGGAAAAAGGCACTACTGGCAGCATATCCAACAACGAGTGGCACCGGTTCAGAGGTCACCTGGGCTTCTATATTGACAGATGATTCCGTGAGCCCCCCTGTAAAGATCGCACTTTCTTCAGCGGAAATAGTTCCCGACTTCGCAGTTCTAGTTCCAGAATTCACCGTTGGAATGCCACCCAAGATAACTGCAGGTACAGGCTTAGATGCTTTAGCACATTCAGTTGATGCCTACTTGACCTGCTATGATACTGATATCTCGGATGCCCTGGCAATAAAATCCATAGAATTAGTATTCCAGTTCTTGCCTCGAGCATATAGAACACCAAACGATACGGAGGCAAGATACCGCATGCAACTTGCAGCAACCATAGCTGGACTTGCATTTGGAAATAGTCAATGTGCACTAACACATAGCTTGGGGCATGCAGTAGGAAAGGTATTTGACATCCATCACGGAGTAGCAGTAGGCATCTTCATACCCTATTCAATACAATACTATTCCAGAGCAAGCAAAAAATATGTGCAATTAGCCAAGAAAATTGGGATTGAGGCAAAAGACGAGGTGGAATGCCTTCAAAAACTAGTTAACAGGTTCAAGCAATTTCTTTTGAGCTTTAAGGTGCCCTATGCCTTGAAGGAGCACGGCATCACCAAGCAGAGATGGCAGAAAAACCTTGACGATGTCGCCAGGTATGCCTCGGAAGACACAGGCACAGCGGCAAGCCCAAGACCTACCTCCATCATTGACATTAAGAAAATCCTTGAGTATGCCTACGAAGGGAAAGATATCGATTTTTAAGAGGAGGAACTGAAATGTACGGCTATCATGGAAAAATCTTGCAGGTTGATTTAAGCACTCGACAGACAAAGGATATAGAGCTAAAAGAAGAGGATTTGAGGAAATTCATAGGTGGAGCCGGGCTTGCCGCGAAGTTGATGTATCCACTACTGCGCAAAAATCTCGATCCGTTGGGCCCAGAAAATCCCCTCATTTTCATCACAGGACCCTTCACAGGTACTGCAATCCCATCCACAGGGCGACATACCATTTGTGCTAAATCGCCACTTACCAATATATGGGGAGAATCGAGCACCGGGGGGTTCTTCGGAGTTTCACTGAAATCCACGGGTTACGATGGCGTCATGGTAGTAGGAC
>CAZYNG010000004.1:0-15085 GCA_964648615.1 uncultured Dehalococcoidales bacterium
AGACGAAGGAAAAGGCCATGGTGATGATCCCCAAGCTGTGCATAAGGAAAAACGATACCCCTCAAGGAAGGTCAATAAAGCTCAATCATTATATCTCCTTGTATAAGAAATATATGGGGCCTGGTCTTCCTGAAGACCTCCACCTCTTTATCAGGAGGGATCCCGATATCCCACTGGTTTACAAGAAAGAAGTGAGGGAGCACCTAAAGGAAATTGGCTGGCAGCCTAAAGAGCCTGTTGGTCTTCCCACCTTTATCGGTACTTATCCCAGCAAGGTTCCCTTAGATGCTGTGATACATTAGAAGAAGGCTATGCAAGGGCTGGAAGAGAGAATAGCTAAGGCGCAGGGGATTTTAGAGGAGGTGAGCACTAGGCTTAATCACATGGAAAGCTGACTTGATAGCAAGGCTGATAAATGGGAAATTCAATTCTTAGCTTAGAAGGAGGAAAGAAATGGCAGTGATTCCGTTTCATCGTGTAAATGTCTTGACCGGGATAAAAGCAGCAAGGGTAATAGAGGATGCTTCGGAGTATGCCGGTTTCATTCGGAAGGCGAAAAGACCCTTACTTGTGCTTGGTCCTTTGCTTAATGAATGGTCGCTTGATGGAAAACTTCTCATTGAGTATGCCCTGGAAATAGCTAAGGCTGGCAGTATACCTATATGTGCTACTGAAACAGTTAGGGGAAAGATGATGGAGCTGGAGGTGAAGCCTGATAATGTTTATGATGCGGTGGAAATAGTAAATCACCTTAAGGATCCTGATTGGCAAGGAGTTAGGAAGGAAGGAAATCACGACCTTGTTATCTTCTTTGGCATAAGGAGTGACATGGAAGAGCAATGCCTTTCCGTTCTCAAGCATTTCGCCTACAAGCATTTGAAAACCATGACCATCGACAAGTATTACTTTCCCCATGCAAATTATTCCCTTCCCAACTTCAAGAAAGATGAGCAATGGAAGGGATTTTTGGAAGAATTAATAGCGAATTTAAAAAAGGAGGGATAACACATGGAATGGCATTCGGACATTGGACCACAATACGAAGGCGAGGTGGTAAGGAAGGAGGACCTGTGGATCGAGTTTGGTGGTCCCAAAGTAGCTCGCAAGTTTGAGCTCTGCAGATTAAAGAATCCAGAGCAGATTGAACATGAGAAGGTAGAGGTCATCGGCAAGGATATAAACGAAATGGAGGAGGAAGGGAGTTATCCTATAGCTATCATAGTGGATGTCGCTGGGGAACAGCTTGACGAGGACGCACTGCCAGTCCTTGAGAGAAGAATTCACATGTTCTCCAGTTTCATTGAGGGTTGGTATCACATGAATCAGAGAGCCGACACATGGATAAGGGTGAATAAAGCTGCTGGCAAAAGAGGCTGGAATACGTTAAAGGAATACGGAGAGATACTTAATTTCCTCTACACCTCGGAAATGGATATTATCGAGAAAATCCAGACTACTCTCGTTACTGACCCTGATTTAATAGAGAAGCTTTACCCTGAAGCTAAAGCAGCCTATGATGCCAGAGACGAAAGGGTACTGTCTCTCCATGATGAGGATGTAGATACATTTTACGGCTGCGTTCTTTGCCAAAGCTTCGCGCCAACCCATATCTCCATCATATCTCCGGACAGAATTGCTAATTGTGGAGCGATAAATTGGTTCGATGGCAGAGCAGCCGCCAAAATTGACCCCGAGGGACCTATATTTGCTATCCCTAAGGGGGACCTTATAGACCCCACAAAGGGGGAATATGCCGGGGCAAATCAGATAGAATACGAAAGATCCCTCGGCACCTATGATAGAGTCTATCTTTACAGCGCTTTTGAGCATCCTCATACCTCTTGCGGCTGTTTTGAGGCCATCGTTTTCTATATTCCCGAAGTAGATGCTTTTGGAATAGTCCACCGAGAGTTCAAGGGTGAGACTGTGATGGGGGAGACCTTTTCTCACATGGCTGGTGAAACCTCTGGGGGAAGACAGGTGGAGGGGAGGCTGGGAACCGGCCTGGAGCAGATAAGGTCGCCCAAGTTCATACAGGCAGACGGGGGACTCCATAGAATGGTCTGGATGCCGAAGGAAATAAAGGAGAGGTATCGGGAAACGATTGAGGCCAAGGGCCTGTGGGATAAAATAGCCACCGAGGAAGATGTAGCAGATGTGGACCAGCTTCTAAAGTGGCTGGATGAGCATCAACATCCCTGGTTAATGGGGCAAGTTGAACTTCCCACATAAAGGCCCGGTTCAAGGAGGTATATTATGCCGGTTTCAGGATCACAGCTTGTAAAGTTGCTCCCTAACAAGAGGCCATGCCGTGATTGTGGCTTTCCTACCTGTTTTGCCTTTGCCATGAAGCTCGCTTCAGGAGGAGCAACTGTAGATAAGTGCCCCCACCTCTCTCCTGAGATAAGAGCCGAGATAGAGGAGCTTCTGACTCCGCCTATGAAGCGCGTTGTCATAGGCACCGGGGAGAATAAGCTCGAAATTGGCAATGAAGAAGTGACATATCGTCACGAAAAGACATTTGTCCATGAACCGGGGATTGCTTTGCTCGTCTCCGATAAGGAGAGCGATGAAGAGATTGAAGGGAAGGTAAGTAAAATAAAGGAAGTGCACTACCCCTGGGTAGGGGTGACGCTACACGCAGACCTTCTGGCCCCTTACTTCGAATCGGGGGATAAGGCTAGGTTCGTAACGGTAGTTAAGAAACTTCGCGAATCAATTGACTTGCCTTTGGTTATAATCTCAGAGGATGCGGAGGCTTTGTTTGCCGCCAGAGATATATGTGCCGATGTGCAGCCATTAATCTACCCCATAACCCAACAAAATATAGATACGGCAATCCCCAAGATTAAAGAAAAACCTACTTCGGTGGGTGTTCGAGCTGAAAGCGTAGAAGGACTGGTGGCTTTAACCACTAAACTGAATGCTTCGGGTATCGACGACTTAGTTGTAGACCCTGGTTCCAAGACTATGATGGAAGCTATAAGAGACCAAACTCTTATTCGCCGAGCAACTCTAAAGCAAACATTCAGACCACTCGGTTACCCTACCATGGTCTTCCCTTGCTTCATGGTTAAAGATAATCCGCTGAAGGAAATGCTTACCGCTTCCCTATATGTAAACAAATATGCTGGCATTATTGTCCTTTCCGACCTTGATCCGAATCACATGCTTCCGCTTCTAGTGCAACGACTTAACATCTACACCGATCCTCGGTTTCCCATGGCGGTAGAGGAGAAATACTATGAGATAGGAGAACCCAATGAGGAATCCCCGGTTCTAATGACCTCAAACTGGGCTTTGACTTATTTCGTTGTAAGTTCAGCAATTGAGTCCACTAAGATTCCGGCATTCCTCCTGGTACAGGATGCAGAAGGGCTTGGCGTCCTCACCGGCTGGGCAGCGGGCAAGATCAGTGGCAGTACCATAGCTAAGCTGGTCAAAAATTGTGCAATTGAAGAGAGAGTGAAACATAGGCAGTTAATCCTCCCGGGGAGAATAGCAAGAATTTCAGGGGAGACAATGGAAGCTCTGGACTGGAAGTGGGAGGTAACAGTTGGTCCCAAGGAAGCAACTGCAATAGGAGCTTTCCTTCCTAAATATGCCAGGGAACTCAAGGAGAAGATAGCCGCAGGAAAGGCAGTCCCAGAGTGAAGAAAGAGGAATCTCTGGCCGGGCAGTTAAAGGAGATCTTAACCCCAGATAGAAAGGAAAGGAAGAATTTAATCTCCCTACTGCAGGAAATCCAGGAAAGGCTGGGATACCTTCCTGAAGAGGCGATGAAGGAGCTGGCTAGCTTCTTGGAACTACCGGCGGCTCAGGTCTATTCAGTCGCCACTTTTTATAATCAATTCCGGCTTGCACCTATAGGAAAGTATCCCATCCAGGTTTGTCTGGGGACTGCCTGTCATTTGAAGGGAGGCAAGCTTATCCTCCAAGAATTTGTGAGGCAGCTGGAAATCAAGGTAGGAGAGACGACTGAAGACGGCAATTTCAGCTTGGAGAGGGTAGCTTGCATGGGGTGTTGCATGCTGGCTCCAGTGGCGAGGATAGGTGATAGGGCTCCGGCTATAAAAATAGGGGACAAGATATATTCCAAGATGACACCTTTCAAAGTAGATGAGGTCTTAGTGCCCTACAAACAGGAAATTGGAAAAGAACGATCGGAGGAAGAGCAAATTCCGCAGTAGACTCCCCTTTATACCCACCTTTGACCTTCAATTCTGGTTAAGTTAGAGTTTGCCTAACAACATGAAGAATCTCAAGAAATCCGTGGTGATGGTAATATGACTTTCGAGGAACTCACAAACAGAGTGAAATCCGAGTGGGAAGCTTTGCGAAGTAACACCCATGTCCTTATTGGCACCGCTACTTGCGGCAGAGCAGCCGGTGCTATGGAGACCGTCGAAGCTTTTGAAGAACAACTGAAGCGCCGGAACATCGAGGTCAAGGTTATCCAGGTTGGCTGCATCGGGTTATGTTATGCCGAGCCCCTGGTCATCATATGCAAGCCCGATTCTTTGCATGTAGTATATCATCATGTGACTCCGGAGCTTGTCCCTCGCCTGGTGGAAGGCTATATCATCAGTGATGACCCCTGTCTTGAGCTTGCCCTAGGTACATTTGAAGTGGGAGAGGAGGGGGAAGCTCCTTATATTCCAGAACTTCCCCGGTTTGAAAAGGAACTTCGTCTTGTGTTGCGCCGCTGCGGCTATATTGACCCGGAGAACATAAACCACTACCTCGCGAATGGTGGCTATAGGGGGCTGGAGAAAGCATTAAAGATGCAGCCTGAGCAGATAATTGAGGAGATTAGGAAATCGGGGCTTCGGGGGCGAGGGGGTGCTGGATTTTCTACTGCCTTAAAATGGGAAATTTGCCACAGCTACTCTGCTACCCCTAAATATATAGTCTGTAATGCTGATGAAGGTGATCCTGGTGCTTTCATGGACCGAATTGTTTTGGAAAGCGACCCGCAGCAGGTTATAGAGGGGATGATTATTGGTGGTTATGCCATAGGAGCCAGGGAAGGCTATATTTATATTCGGGCTGAATACCCTCTGGCTGTTGAGCGGGTAAAGGTCGCCTTAAAGCAAGCAGAGCAGTTGGGTTTTTTGGGAGATAATATATTCGACAGCGGTTTTAGCTTCCGTATCAATGTAGCTGCTGGAGCTGGCGCTTTCGTCTCTGGCGAAGAAACGGCATTGATGGCAGCTGTTGAAGGCAAGGCAAGCACACCCAGACCTAGACCTCCCTATCCAGCGGAGTCTGGGCTATGGGGCAAACCTACCGTTTTGAATAATGTGAAAACCTTTGCCAATATCCACCTGATAATTGAGAGGGGAGGGGATTGGTTTGCTTCAATCGGCACTGAAAAGAGCAAAGGGACGGCGATGTTTAGCTTGGCAGGTAAGATCAAAGATTCCGGGCTCATCGAAGTACCCATGGGAACAACAATACATGAGATAGTTTATGATGTTGGCGGTGGAATTCTCAATGATAGGGAATTTAAAGCGGTGCAGATTGGAGGCCCCTCGGGGGGTATGATTCCAGCGAATCTACAGGGCACGCCTATAGATTTTGATTCACTCACCACAGTCGGTTCAATGATGGGTTCAGGAGGATTTATTGTCATGGACGAAGATGACTGCGTTGTTGATGCAACGCGTTTCTTCCTGGACTTCACCACAGAAGAGTCGTGCGGTAAGTGCACGCCGTGCAGATTGGGCAATCTCCAGATGCTCAAAGTTCTGGATAATATCACAAATGGCAAAGGCAAAATGGAAGATATTGACTTCCTCCTCGAGTTGGCGCAGGATATCAAGGCTGGCTCTCTCTGTGGCTTGGGGAGAACAGCTCCTAATCCTGTTCTCACCTCCATCCGCTACTTTCGAGATGAATATGCCGCCCATATTTTGGAGCGGCGTTGCCCGGCAAAGGTTTGCACCAATCTTACCGCCTACTATATTCTTCCGGATAAATGTGACAGGGCGTGTGAGCATTGTGTCTTAACTTGCCCTACTGAAGCTATCGAAGGTGGGGCGGGAAAGGTAAAGCATATTGATCAGGAAAAATGCGTAAATTGCGGCACCTGCATGGATGTCTGCCCTCCAGAGTATAATGCGGTAGTAAAATTGTCACCAATTAGCGCGCTTCCCCCAGAGGATTTTGCTGCCAAAGAGAAAGCAGTGGAGAAAGCCATAGCAGAGGCTGAAGACTAAATGGGCCGAAAGATTGTCTCTACGGGAAGGGGAGGGGCAGGCAAGTCAACCTTCGTGGCTTTAATTGTTAGATACTTGAAGCCCCCCACACTTCTTATTGATCTTGATCCTGACCTTAGTTTGGCCGATATGCTTGGGGCAGATTTCCGTAAGGAAAGGAAAAGAACAGTTTCGGAAGCGCTTTATGATGTTATTGAAACAAGAAGGAGAGGAAAAGGAAGTGTCTCAATAACTACGCAAGAGCTAATGGAATCTTTGCTATGGAGCGATTGCTTGTATGAAGATGTAGGCTTTGACCTTATCACTCTGGGGACAAAGCTCACCGAAGGGTGTTATTGTCCTCCTGATGAGCTACTTAGGAAAAGTATCCCTAAGCTAGCTAATAATTATACCAACGTGGTAGTGGATTCACCAGCCGGGGTAGAGCACTTGAATCGGAACATAGTATCGGATATAGACGACCTATTTGTCATATGCGACCCCTCCGAGAAATCTTTAAAGCACATAGAAATAATCAAAGAAATTATGAAACAAGTGGGAATTAGGTACAATCACTTTTACCTGGTGGCAAATTATGAGTTTGATGAAGAAACAGAGGAGTATCTACGGAACAGCGGCGAAGTCTATCTCGGTAAAGTAGATTACGATGCCGACCTCGAGCAATACAACTTGAAAGGGAAGTCTCTTCTGGAACTACCAGAGGATTCACCTGCCTCTCTATCAATAAAGAGGATTTTGACAAAGGCAGGTTATGGATAGTATTCTGCTTGCGACTACAGTAAGGTTCATTTTGCCTTCGGAAGGGAAAAATTGAAAGAGAAACGCCTATACTGGTGTCCTTTTTGTCATCGTAATGTTTCATTATGGAGAACGAAAGACGACCAGTTAATATGTCATCGGTGTGGCAGAGAAATACTTGAGGTAACAGACGACGGCAGGATTGTAGCAATTAAAGGGAAGGATTTCCCTGGGACGACTAAGAAATCTACTTAGGAACAAATTCAGCGTTGAAAAACAATATGGGCAGAGTAATCGTTTCTACGGGAAGAGGAGGAACAGGGAAATCAACCTTCGTGGCCTTGGCTACCAGGTATTTGAAGCCACCTAAGTTACTGATAGACCTCGATCCCGACGAGAGTCTAGCCAATATGCTAGGAGTGGATTTAGCTGAAAGGGGAAAGAAGACTGTTTCAGGCGCACTCTACGACATTTTGCAACAGAGTCAAGGAGCTGGGCGCACAGGTTACAACCTTCTACCCGAAATACTGCTACCTGCAATTCAAAGCGACTGTTTGTACAGGGGAGCGGAATTCGACCTTATCACCTTGGGAACAAAATTTACTGTAGGTTGTTACTGTGCTCCAGATGCAGTGCTCAAAGACCTTATCCCCATCATCGCTAGCGGCTATGAAGAGGTACTGGTAGACTCACCGGCTGGATTGGAGCATTTCAACCGCAAGGTAGTGCTGGATATAGATGACCTGTTCATAATTCTAGACCCATCTGAGAAATCACTAAAACATATAGAAAGGGTGATAGCCATCACCAGGGAATTGAAGGTTAACTACAAACATCTTTACCTTATAGGAAATCACAGATTTACTAACGACATGGGGGAGTATCTAGGAAATTTTGGAGAAGCTTATTTAGGGAAAATAGACTACGACCCTGATGTAAAGCAATATAATTTGAAAGGAAAAGCTCTTTTTGAGTTACCTGAGGATTCACCTGCCTCACTCTCCGTAAGAGGAATTCTGGTGAAGGCAGGCTGTAACATCAGAGATAGAGACTTAGCATCAGATCCGCCAAGGAATGGTTACCTGTGAAAGTGAAAGGCGTGGTCACTGAGTCTTGACCATGACTTCTTGTTGGTAATTTTAAAGGTTCTTACTCATTGAGCAAAAGATAAAGAAGGAAAGACTTATAGAGACGTGCTGAGATCCGCTTCGAGATTGAAGGAGAGAAATGGCGAACCTACTCCAGCTGTGGCTGGAGTGTAGCTCCGATACATTGATGGGCTTTGTCCCTGTATGATAAGATGATTCTAGCAGGGCATCAAATTGAGAGTTTGTAAAGGAGGTGGCAGTAATGGTATCAGTTGAGGTGCTAAAAGGTTTTCAGCTATTTGAAGGTTTGGATGAAAATGAGCTGGGGCAAATAGTTGAGCTTTGCAACGTGCGGAGTTACGAAGAAGGCTCTATTATTTTCACAGCGGGCATACTTGGCCCACCCAGCTCAGCAGCAGAAATCTATCTTCTCAAAGATGGTGAAGTTGATATACAGGTTGAACTTGTTGTTTATGACCTGGAAGCGAGGATAAGCGTCTATACGGTAAGGAAGGGTGAAACCTTTGCTTGGTCAGCTTTGGTACCACCACATAAGCTGACAGCATCAGCCAGATGTCGCAAAAAGAGCGAGGTCATCACTATGAACGGCAAAGAATTGATGGATATCCTGGAGAGGAATAACCACATGGGATACGTGGTCATGGGTAACCTCAGTAAAGTCGTAAGTTCAAGATTGGCTGCTACCATGGCAGCATTGAGAAATCAAATCCAGAGACCCTCTGCGAGAAAGGATTAGAAGTTATTGGTTCATATTCGTCTGTGGGCCACTAACTTCTGATATTCCAACTTTTCATAAAGAGTCATAACAAATCGTGCTACAAGGCTATGAAGCTCATCCTGGACCAACTTGACAAGACTTGACAGGCCTCCTGCCTGTCAAAGAAGGGGTAAATAATCTTCTCAAATTGGGGATTTTTCACTATAATGACACAGCCGGGAGGAGCCTTAGCAAAGGAAACTATCCTGGGTGAGACTCTCCCCAGTCAGACAATACACCCAAATAAAACTAGCGATTTTAAAAAGGGGGCAGCATGAGCAAGTTACTCTGGGAACCGTCACAAGAGCGGAGAAAGAATGCTAACATGACCGCGTTTATAGACTTCGTGAATGCGCGTTATAAGCAGACCTTTCATTCTTATTGGGAGCTTTACGACTGGTCAATAGATAAAATAGCCGACTTCTGGGCTTCCATGTGGGATTTTGTTGAGATTAAGGCCTCTAAAGGTTATGAGACTGTCGTTGATGACCTCAACAAGTTCCCAGGTGCAGAGTGGTTTCCCGGTGCGAGGCTAAATTTCGCCGAAAATCTCCTCAAGTATAGAGATAACCATGTGGCTTTCGTATTCAAAGGAGAAACCCAAAAAACGGTCAGAATGACTTATGCTGAACTCTATGACTCCGTGTCGGTCCTCGCAAAATCACTTCGGGAAATAGGAGTTGTCCCTGGAGATCGAGTAGCTGCATATATGCCCAATATGATAGAGACGGCTGTTGCCATGCTCGCCGCTACCAGCATTGGTGCCATTTGGGCTTCTTGTGCCACTGATATCGGCCCAGGAGCGGCTGTAGACCGCTTTGGACAAATCAAACCGAAGGTTTTATTCAGTGTTGATGGATATTTCTACAAAGGAAAGGCTTTCAACACTCTTTCCAATGCAGCTGAGATTGTAAAGGGAATACCTTCAATTGAAAAAGTTATAGTAGTTTCCTATATAGGAGAGAAACCTGATATTAGCCATATTCCCCGCTCTATCCGTTATGATGATTTCTTATCCAAGGAAAAAGGACTCGAAATTCAATTTGAACAATTACCTTCTGACCAACCTGTGTTTATTATGTTTTCCTCGGGAACAACTGGTAAGCCAAAGTGCATGGTGCAAGGAGCTGCTGGAATCCTTATTAATCACTTGAAGGAGCTAGTACTTCACACCGATTTAAAACGGGAGGATGTCCACTTCTTCATAACAACCAGTAGCTGGATGATGTGGAATTGGATGATAAGCTCTCTGGCAGTAGGAAATACTATAATTTTATATGACGGCAATCCCGGTTATCCCGGCTCAGGTGCTATGTGGAAATTAATTCAAGATGAAAAAGTAACGATGTTTGGCTGTAGCGCAAGCTATATCAATTATCTCAGAAGTCAGGGGCTTAAGCCTGGAAAGGATTATGATTTGTCAATGTTGCGAGAAATATGGCAAACTGGCTCACCACTTTCGGCCGAAGGATTTGAGTATGCCTACCGGGAAATTAAACAAGATATGCATTTTAATTCTAGCTCGGGTGGTACAGACATCAATGGGTGTTTTTGCACGGGGACTCCTACCGAGCCTGTATATGCTGGCGAATTACAGGGGCCAGCCCTGGGGATGAAAATAAAAGCATACGATGAAAAGGGCAACTCAATAGTTGACCAGCAGGGTGAGCTTGTCTGCGAGGTCCCTTCTCCCTCAATGCCCCTTTATTTTTGGGATGACCCAGACGACAAAAAGTATAAAGAGGCTTACTTTACTGTTTACCCTAATGTATGGCGCCATGGCGATTACGTTGTGTTTCATAGTGATACGCGTGGGGTTACCTTCTTCGGCCGTTCCGATTCCGTCCTGAAGCCCTCTGGAGTTCGCATAGGCACAGCCGAGATATACAACCAAGTGGAAACGTTAGACGAAGTTGCCGATGGCCTGGCAATAGGACAAACCTGGCGAGGAGATCAGCGTATTATTCTCTTCGTTAAACTTGCTGAAGGATATCAGCTGACAGAAGACTTGAGAAATAAGATTAAAATGACTTTACGTAAGAATACTTCCCCGAGACATGTTCCAGCTAAAATTATCGAGGTGCCAGATATCCCCTACACCCTGAATATGAAGAAGGTTGAAAGCGCAGTCACAAACATAATACATGGTAAACCAGTCTTGAACAGGGATGCTTTGATTAATCCAGAATCACTGGATTATTATGAAAACCTGAGGGAAGAGCTTCAAGCAGATTAAAGGCATTCCAAGTTCACAGGATATTGGTATTTTTGTTTGTTAGTGGCATTCCCTTGCTCGCCACATGGATGTTGTTTAATATCAATATCTTGTGAATTAATATTCTGAGATTCTTTCTGCTTAAACCCGGACTACAACAGTAGGTATCAGCAATTTGTCTCCTTGCCTGGCTCATTGGAGGAATCGTTGATTTGTTTACCCCTGCTCAACTATGTTAAAGTTCAGAGGATATCGTGAAAGGTTCTGACATAAAGGAGTATCCAGCAGTATGGCTGCAAGCTGCTGGATGTACCGGATGCTCGGTCTCAGTACTCAATGCTACAAATCCTTCTATTAAGAACCTCTTGGTTGACCAGGTGATACCTGGTCATCATATAAATCTAAGGTTTCATCCTACCGTGATGGCAGGGGCAGGAGCGCCTGCCATCGATATTATGGTGGACACCTCGCAGAAGAAGAAGGGAGGCTACATTCTGATTGTGGAAGGTGCTATTCCCACAGCCAAGAATGGCATACACGGGGTAGTGGGAGAAAGAGATGGAAAGCCTGTGACCATGCTGTCACGGGTTGAGGAGTTAGCGAAGGATGCCTTGGTCGTTATCGCATTAGGATCATGTGCTGCCTTCGGTGGCATTCCCGCAGCGTATCCTAACCCTACCGAGTGTCGCAGCGTCGGTGAGGTTCTTCAAGCCAAAGGCATCAATACGCCTTTAGTAAACATACCAGGCTGCCCACCTCACCCTGACTGGTTTGTGGGCACGGTAGCAAGTATCTTGCTCACAGGTCTGCCAGGGCCAGAAGACATAGATGAGCATGGACGTCCTAAGGCCTTCTTTGGGCAAACAATCCATGAGAATTGTCCGCGGAGGGCTTACTACGACGAGAATAAATTTGCTAAGAAGTTTGGTGATCTTGGTTGTAACTATGAACTGGGATGCAGAGGACCAATAACATATGCCGATTGTCCTGTGAGGTTGTGGAACGACAAGACGAATTGGTGTGTCGGTTGTGGCGCTACGTGTATTGGTTGCACAGAGCCTGGATTCTTTGACATATCTCCGCTTTATGAGAAATTTAGCGAAGCTGCTCTGCCCGAGGAGGTTTGAGCTAATGGGCAAGATTGTAATTGATCCAGTAAGTCGTATTGAGGGACATCTTAAGGTGGAGGCAGTGGTTGATGACGGTGAGGTAAAGGAAGCCAAGAGTGCGGGTATGCTATTTCGTGGCTTAGAGCTAATTATGATAGGCAGGGATCCCCGTGATGCCCAGCGAATAACTCAGCGTATTTGTGGGGTCTGCCCTACAAGTCATTCCATTGCAGCTACTTTAAACTTGGATAGCGCCTTTGGCATCGCTGATAAAATACCGGACAACGGTAGAATAATCCGTAACTTAATTCTTGGGGCGGCTCATATTGCTGATCACATCCTTCACTTCTATCACTTGGTAGCTCTTGATTATGTGGATGTAGCTAAGCTAGCGAAATACGAAGGCAATAATCCTGCCCTGAATTCAATAAAGGACTTTATCGTGCGTGGGGAGCTGGGACCATTTGTCCCTCGTTATGAGGGCGATTATCGCCTGCCTGATAATGTCAATGAGCAGGCAATAGCCCATTACGTTGCAGCATTTGATATGCGTCGTAAGGGTCAAGCGATGCTTTCTCTCTTTGGTGGAAAGATGCCTCATAATGTTGGCATCATCCCTGGCGGTGTTGCTTCTGTTCCTGCAGTGGACAATATGACATCCTTCCTGTGGAGGCTGAAGGAACTCCAGGAGTTTATTGATAATGTCTACCTCCCTGATGTACTAGCGGTAGCCCAGGTTTATTCGGATTATCTTGAGATTGGGTGTGGCTGTGGGAAGTTGCTCGCTTATGGGTCATATGAACTGGATGGGAAGGAAGCAGACCTCACCAAGCGCAAGCGGCTGTTTAAGCCAGGGATGACTTCTACTGACCTTAAGTTCGGTGACTTCAAGCCAGACAAGATTGCCGAAGAAGTGAAGCATTCGTGGTATGCTGACTCCATCAGCGGTAAACACCCGTCGCGCGGAGACGTTATACCTGATGAGGAAAAGAGCGGGGCTTATTCCTGGTTGAAATCTCCTCGCTATGATGGAATGGTTTTCGAAGTTGGGCCATTAGCTCGAATTATGGTCAACTATGTAGGTGGTAATACCATGGTTAAGAATTTGGTTGATTCTACTTTGTCGCAGGTGAATCTAAAACCGACAGCCATGTTCTCCACTATGGGGCGCAACCTTGCTCGAGCTCTGGAGACCAAGCTCATAGCTGACTCTATGGTTGATTGGATTTTGCAGCTCAAGCCTGGTGAGCCAGCCTACATAAGCTATGAACTTCCTGAGGAGGCTATGGGAATGGGGCTGGTTGGGGCAGCGAGAGGGGCTCTGGGGCATTGGATAGAGATAAAAGAAGGTAAGATCGCCAATTACCAGGTCATCACTCCATCCACCTGGAATATTTCCCCAAGGGATGATAAAAACCAACCTGGTCCCTTGGAGCAGGCTATCACTGGGACCAAAATAAAGGATGAAGCTAACCCCTTTGAGATAGTGCGCATTGTGAGGTCGTTTGACCCTTGTCTCGCCTGTTCCGTACATTTGCTCAGTTCCAAAGGAAGGGATTTGGGGAAATTCAAGGTTTGCTAGCGGAGAGTTAAAGGAGAGCTCAGGAATGGGAAACTTTGTTCTAGGGGTAGGAAATATCTTATTAAGAGACGAAGGGATTGGTTGCCACGTTGTTCAGGCCTTGGAAAAGATCCCTCTCCCCGATATAAAAGTGGTAGATGGAGGAACATGTTCTGACGCAGTGCAACTTCTTGAGGATGTTGATAAATTGATTGTAGTGGATGCTGCTAAGGGAGGGGGGATACCAGGACAAGTTTATCGTTTTCATCTCGAAGATATAGCTCTAGAGGAGAAACCATTTCTATCCCTTCACGACATAAGCTTGGTAGACAGTTTGCTGCTAATGAGGCGTTTGTACAACATAGGCAAAATTACCATCATCGGGATTGAGCCCAAAGAGATAGAGTGGGGATTGGAATTATCGCCTGAGCTTCAGGAGAAACTACCCCGGATAGTGGAAATCATATTAGCAGAACTTGATAATAGTGAAGGTCCTCAAGGAGAGACGAAATGTTAATTTCAGAGCAAAAACCACTGGATGAAATACTGAGTTACCTTGATGGCGAAAAGAATATCTTCCTTATTGGCTGTAAAGGATGCGCTGAAGGATGGGAGAGTGGTGGGGAAAAGCAGGTAATAGAAATGGGGAAAACTCTGCAGGAACAGGGTAAAGCCATCGCTGGTTTTGTAGTTGTTGATATGGTATGTGATAGTGTATTGACTAAGTTGAAACTCAGAGCTCACAAAAGCGAGATTGCTGCTGCGGATTCTATACTGGTGTTGACCGATGGGGCTGGGGTGCAAACTGTGGCCGAAGTGGTGAATAAGGTGGTACATCCTGGCTGCAATACTTTGTCCTCTGGTGGTGCGCATGCTGAGTGGAAGGAGGCAGAACGCTGCCTCGAATGCGGCGATTGCGTGTTAGAGTTTACTGGAGGCATTTGCCCCATTGCCAGATGTTCCAAGCATTTGCTCAATGGTCCTTGCGGTGGCTCGCAGGATGGCAAGTGCGAAGTCAATGCAGATATTCCATGTGCCTGGCAATTGATTATCGAACGGCTGACTGAATTAGGACAGCTCGACAGGCTGGAGAAGCTGGTGCCACCAAAGAATTGGAATGTGAGCCTTATTGCAGGCCCGCCGGTAAGGAGGCTTTCTTAATGCTACTGCGGGTGAAAGAAACATGCTAAATAGCTGGTAGCTTGGAACAGCTATCCTTTGAAGGAATAGAGGAATTAAGGAGGACACGAATGAATGCACAGGTGCCAAAGCCCTTTGAAGAGGTTGTAGGATACCTCGAAGGCAAAAAGAAAATAGTACTGATGGGGTGTGGAGGATGCGCTACGGTCTTTCACACCGGCGGTATAAAAGACGT
>CAZYNG010000004.1:15185-19677 GCA_964648615.1 uncultured Dehalococcoidales bacterium
AAAATTGGATTGCCTTTCGCAGTATTCGCTTGCTATCTTCCCATGTCTTCCATGTTCCTGAAGGAACACAAAAAAGAGATAGAGGAATGCGATGCCATATTGATGCAGAGTTGTGGTGATGGGGCGCAGGCGGTGCGAGGGTATCTGGAGGAAGAAATGGGTATTGTGAAACCTATATATCCATCAAACAATGCTCTTGGATTTTCCAGCGGAGGTCCCACTACCTTCAAGGAGGAATGTCAGGCATGTGGAGAATGCGAACTTGGAAAAACTTTTGGTATTTGTCCCTTTGTGCAGTGCCCCAAGGGATTGCTTAACGGCCCGTGTGGTGGAACGACTACAGATGGTAAGTGCGAAGTAGACCCTACACGCGACTGTGCCTGGGCTATGATTTATAAAAGAGCAGAAGAACTTGGTGAAGTTGATAAGCTTCTGGAAATAGTGGAGCCGCAACACTGGAGTAAGGCAGTGAGGCCACGCAGGCTAGAGATTGAGCCTATTGACTTGATGGAGGAACTGAAGGGGACGAAGAAGGTGATAGAGCATCTGGGCGTGTGATTTGGAAAAGTAATATTACGTGCAGTAACGATGAGCAATCTTAGCGAAGCATTACAGTCAGGTAAATTTGTGGTCACAGGCGAAGTCGGTCCACCCAAGGGTGTGGTGATCCAAGAAATGCTGGAATCAGCTGAACTATACAAAGGGAGAGTTGCAGCAGTTAATGTCACCGACCAACAAAGTGCTGTAATGAGATTGGGTTCATTGGCAGTTTGCCACCTTCTAAAGGACATGGAAATCGAGCCTATTTTTCAGATAACCTGCCGTGATCGCAATCGCATCGCCATCCAATCAGATTTGCTCAGTGCCTACGTCCTCGGGGTTGAGAATGTCCTTTGTCTCACTGGTGACTATGTCACTTTGGGTGACCATCCCCAAGCCAAGCCAGTCTTTGACCTCGACTCAGTCTCTTTGCTTGAAGCTGTGGTTCAATTGCAGCAGGGTAAAGACCTGGCAGGAAAAGAACTTGATGGCGTTCCTAAGTTTTTCCTGGGTGCTACAGTTACCCCAGGCGCTAATCCCTTGGAGCCACAGATTATCAAGATGGAGAAAAAGGTCAAAGCTGGCGCTCAGTTCTTCCAGACTCAGGCTGTCTATGAGCCTGAGAAATTTGAGAAATTCATGCAGGCAGTAAAACATCTTAATGTGCCGGTGCTGGCGGGAATCATTCTCCTGAAGTCAGCCGGTATGGCTCGCTTTATGAACAAGAATGTTGCTGGAGTCCATGTGCCTGATAACCTCATTGAGGAAATGGAGGAGGCAGAGAAAAAGGTGGACAAGAGTATAGAAATTGCCGCCCGTTTGATCAACGAGCTTAAGGGGCTGTGTCAGGGGATACATATCATGCCTATTGGGTGGGAGAGAAGAGTCCCAGCAGTCTTGGATGCCGCTGAGTTATAGATGCTACAATGAGCAAAAATGAAAACAGCAACAATAAACGATAACGGCGATATGCTAAGCAAAGAAATGCCAATATTAGAGGTTTTGAAAACCTCCAACATATTTGAGGGGCTAGGTGAGCCGATGCTAGCTAAGATAACTACTATTTCTCATGAGCAAATTCACCAGCCAGGGGAAATTATCTTCACTGAAGGTGATATTGCCCAAAATCTGTATATTCTCAAGGAAGGGAAGGTAGCCCTTGATGCTAACCTGTCAACTCGTCCTGGCTCAGTAAAGCGCGGTACTATCGAGATTATCCTTCCTGGAGAAGCCTTTGGCTGGTCGGCTATTCTCAGATCTCGCTTGACTATGGGTGCTCGTGCTATCTCGAGGAGCGAGACGATCGCCGTTGATGGAAAAGCATTGCACTTTTTGCTCGCTCAGGACACTGCGACTTCCGCGGTGGTAATGAGGAAGGTGGTAAATATCGTCGACTCTCGACTCGCTCACACCAGAATTACCCTGGCACACTTTCTCTCGGTTGCCTCTCACGACCTGAAATCACCTCTAGCCGCTGTGCAGAGCTACCTCCAGGTCATTCTTGGCGGCTTTGTTGGGCAGCTAAATGAAAAGCAAAGGGAAATGCTTTCTCGAAGTTGTGTTAGAATTGCTGAATTTATTGGGATGATTGATAATATTCTGGATATCTCCCGCTTTGAAGTTGGTGAAATAGAGGCGAAAGAACTATCCCTGTCCGATGTGGTCAAAGACAGCGTCGAGACGCTTCGCCCTTTAGCTGAACAAAAGAAACTGAATGTTACCCTGGACTTGCCACAAGAAACACCCAAAACTAAAGGCTCAGCCACACGCCTCAAGCAGGTAATCACTAATTTAGTGGGAAATGCCATTAAATTCACTTCATCTCCAGGGGAGATTTCTGTCAGGTTGGAAGAGGATGATGATTATCTCAAGGTAGCGGTAGCTGATACCGGGCAAGGTATCTCTAACGAGGACTTGCCCAAGATATTCGATGATTTCTACCGTGGAGTGGCTGGAGATACTGCGGCTAAAGGAGCTGGCCTGGGGCTTTCCATCAGCAAGATGATTGTTGAAGCGCATGGTGGGAGAATCTGGGCAGAAAGCCCTTGTCCTGAGACTGGGAGCGGCACCAAATTCGTTTTTACCTTGCCCAAGGACAAGGATAAGACTAAAAAGGGGGAACGAAAAAAGCAATGAAAGCAGGGACTAATCTGGAAAAAGTTTTGGAAAGTGGTGCTTTTGCTGTTACTGCTGAGGCGGGTCCAGCCAAAGGATCGGTGCCTAGCGTTATTGAGAGGAAAGGTGAAATGCTCAAGCCTTGTTGTGATGCCGTGAATGTCACCGATAATCAATCGGCAGTAGTAAGGATGTCGAGCTGGAGCAGCTGTGTTCTCTTAAAGCGACTCGGGCTTGACCCGGTAATGCAGATTGTTGTTCGGGATAGGAATCGGCTAGCTATCCAGAGTGATGTCTTAGGAGCTGTAGCTATGGGAATTCAGAACATCCTGTGCTTGTCGGGAGACCATCAAGCCATTGGCAATCATCCCGACGCTAAAGGAGTCTATGATATCGATTCCATCCAGATGATTCAAATGTTGAAGACCATGCGGGATGAAAAGAAATTTCAATGTGGCGAGGAAATATCAGGCGAAGTGCCTATCTTTATTGGTGCTGCAGCTAACCCTTTCGCTGCCCCGTTTGAGTACCGAGTCCTGCGATTGGCTAAAAAGGTAGAGGCTGGGGCTGATTTTATTCAAACTCAGGCCATTTTCGACGTAGCCAGGTTTGCCAGGTGGATGGAGACGGTGAGCGAACGTGGCCTGGATAAGCAGACTCACATTCTCGCCGGGGTTGTTCCTATCAAGTCAGTGGGAATGGCCCGTTATATGAAGGATTACGTCTCAGGAGTTTATGTTCCCGACGAAGTCATCACCCGCCTTGAAGGTGCCAAGAATGTCAAGGAAGAGGGAATTAAAACATGTCTCGAGACAATCGAGCAACTGAAAGAGATTCAAGGAGTTCATGGCATTCATATTATGGCTGTTGCCTGGGAGGAAATGGTGCCTTCCATTGTAGAACAAGCCAAACTCCTACCCAGACCTGTGGTATGAATTCAAGGTAAAAAGGAGGCAATAATGGCAGAGCGGAAGAGAAAAATCTTGATTGTCGATGATGACCCCGACATTTTAGCCGCCATCGGAGCTGTTCTCGAGGCACGAAACTATGAAGTTGCTACTGCTCGAGATGGGGAAGAGGGTCTGGCTAGACTCAAGGAGGAAAAGCCTGATTTAATGATTCTAGACCTTTTAATGCCTCGGAAGGATGGCTTTGCTGTTTGCAAGGAATTGAAAGACCCTCGATGGTCGAAATACAGCGACATGCCTATCCTGATGCTTACTTCAGTAAGGGAGGAGGTCAGCCGAAGGCGGTATGAATTAGAAACTGGCTTGAGCCTCGACGTTGACGACTATGTAGAGAAGCCTATTGACCCTTTTCTGCTCGTTGAGCGAGTGGAAAACCTTATGAAAAAGGAAAAATCATAATGCCAAGGCTTACCCTGCAAAGACACGCAGGGGCCAAGTCTGGGGCTATGGGCGAGACATGAGTAGCTGAGGTGAAAAATGGAAAGACGAGCTAAGATTCTTTTGATTGATGATGACCCCGATTTTGTTGAAGCAACTAAGGTAGTGTTGGAGAGCCGACCTTATGAGATAATCACTGCCCTCGGTGGTGAGGAGGGGCTCAAGAAAGCCCGTGAGGAAAAGCCTGACCTAGTTCTTCTAGACGTCATTATGCCTGATATAAACGGCTTTCAGGTTTGTCAGCAATTGAAAAAAGACCTTCAACTAAGCCAAATCCCCGTAATCATGATTACCTCGTTCTCAGAGAAGTATAGGGAAACTTCGATAGGAGTAAGTCAGGGACTTAGTCTGGAAGCCGAAGATTTTGTTGACAAACCAGTGGCTCCAGCAGAGCTTCTTATTCGAGTTGAGAAGTGGTTAAAGTTAAAGAA
>CAZYNG010000005.1:0-17327 GCA_964648615.1 uncultured Dehalococcoidales bacterium
AACCCTTAAGCTTGTTGACCTGACAACATCACCTGAGGCTGTCCTTACATCCACCGCTTACTCAGCTACAGTTCACCTTGCACCAGTCATTTCCTCCACGGATATTGAGGGACCCTATGTTGTTGGTGTTGAGCAGGAGTTTAATGTAACTACCAATAACCCGTCAGGTGGTAAGAATTGCACAAGTGTTCTCTTTAGGTATGTAGTAGAAGGGGCGGTTCTAGCTGATATTGATAGCTTCCAGTACTTTAATGGTTCAACCTGGCATGCTATGCCAATGAGCCAGAATGGCTCTGATCTGGTTGGTTACTATGGGCCTGTAACTGGATTCCCAATGACGGCTCCATACAATGTTACCACCTTATTCAGGGTTAATTTCACCACCGCCAAGACATACCCGGTAACCCTTAAGCTTGTTGACCTGACAACATCACCTGAGGCTGTCCTTACATCCACCAGTTACTCAGCTACAGTTCACCCGGCACTAGTCCATAACATAGACACCGGAGAAGGTTTCTATACCATCCAGGATGCCATAGATGGTTCGGATACATCAAATGGGCACACAATTACCGTTGACGCAGGAACGTATAATGAAAATGTAGAGGTCTATAAGCAATTAACCATCAGGTCAACCTCTGGAAATCCTGCCGATACGATTGTGAACGCATCAAATTCGAATGCCCATGTGTTTAATGTAACCGCAGACTGGGTGAACATAACTGGGTTCACAGTGAAAAACGCCATTGGAAGCAGCAAGGCTGGAATATATCTTGGAAGCGCAGACCACTGCAACATTTCCGGCAACAAGGCAACGAACAACAACCACCCCATCTACCTGCATTCTTCGAGCAACAACACGCTCACCAACAACACCGTCTCAAACAACGTCTACGGCATCCACCTGTATTCTTCGAGCAACAACACGCTCACCAACAACACCGCATCAAACAACAACCACTTCGGCATCCACCTGGAGTATTCGAGCAACAACACGCTCACCAACAACACCGCATCAAACAACAGCCGGGGCATCTACCTGTTTTCTTCGAGCGACAACACGCTCACCAACAACACCGCATCGAACAACACGTACGGTATCAGATTGGATTCCTCGAGCGACAACATCATTACAAACAACAACGCAAGAGATAACAACCTCGGCATCTACCTGCTCTCTTCGATCAGCAACAACATCTACAACAACTACTTTGACAACACGAATAATGCCTACGATGAGGGAAACAACACCTGGAACACCACAAATACTACTGAGCCGAATATCATCGGCGGTCCATATCTTGGTGGAAATTACTGGTCCGATTATGGCGGCAGTGATACCAATGGAGATGGATTTGGAGACACTCCTTACAATATCACCGGGGGTTCAAACAAAGATTATCTGCCATTAATTCTGCCAGGCACGCTGGAAGGGCATGTCACTTTTGCGGGAAGGGGTAGTGCTCCTTGCAGTATCTGGATAGAGACGTTTGTGGTGAAGGGCTTCGAGCCTGGTAATCTCACCAATGAGCTATGGACAAAGAATGCCACCACCAACAATACCGGGGTTTTTAGCATCACTGATCTTACTCGAGGCACCTATGATATCTGCATTAAGAGCTGCACTTGCTTGAGCAAGCTGGAGACTAATGTGACGTTGAATGTCGGTGCTACCACTGTGGTTGATTTTGGTACTATTCGAGTGGGCGATGCCGATGACGATGATTACACTACTATTTCGGATAGGACTTTGCTGTACGGTGGCTGGGGAACTCAGGACGGCGACCCAGGTTGGAGACCTTATTGCGACTTCAACAACGATGGGTATATTACTATTTCGGACAGGACGCTACTGTATGGTAACTGGGGTCAGCAGGGGGACTTAGTTCCATAACCAAAAGGAAGATGACTTTAGCACCCTACCAGAGAGGGCAACCGATGGGAATTGTTGTACCTATTTACCATACCATTTAACACTTCATCGCTTTGTTCAGTAGCTACCCAAGTTTGCCGCTGGGGGGACTAAAAGAGACTCTAGCTTTGCCAACCTAAGTAAAGTACTATGACGTCCGACTATGATTTCTTACTATGATTCACTATGTTTTTTGCTATGATTTTCTACTATGATGTTTGCTATGATTTGTTGTGTTATTGTGCACTAAACAGTTACACAACAGGTAGCCAAATTAGGTAGGATTTTGGCTACTATGTTGAACTTTCTTCCAGTCCTGATAATAACGATAAGCCGTTTCCGGTTTGATACCCAGACTTTTCACTTTTGGGTCTCCGGGTCTTTTACCCCCATTAAATAGCTGGAATGCCCTTGCCTTTTTGCTACTAAGCTTTGGTGTTTCGGGCGAGGAAAGCTCTTTAGTTGATCTCTCCATTGCCCTGGCGACTACTTCAGCCACCTTTGAGTTAATAATGCCTTCCTCCGTTAGCCCTTGCCAACTACCGATTGCTTTGAGGTATTTGGAGAACGTATCTGGGATACTGATTTCCTCATCAAAGCCATTGATTTCGTAGCTAGTGCTATTCTCACTGACTTCAGTGATCCTTGTGCCTTGAGGCTCAATATTACCCTGAAGTAGGCCCTCGATAAGAATGCAGGGAATTGTCTGCCAAAAGTAATAGCCAGCAGCATTAAGGTCATCAGAGGTAAACAGCTTATAGGCATAGCCCAGTAACTCAGTCTTCTCAAGCGTTGGGATAGTGAAGTCCCAATTTCCAAAGCTAACTTGAGCTGACTTTAACCAATATTCAATTTCCGTGACCACAAATACAGGGAAGCTAAAATCAAGGGATGGCACGTCGTCAATCAGGCTATACTCGGCATGAGGCAAAAGACGGTAAGCTAGTCTATACTTGAAGCTAAGAAAGGGGCGAAGGTTCTCTGGTATGCTTGCCTTTATCTGTTGCCCAACAACCTCCTCACATGCCTTTTTCTGGTCTTGAGTCAAGTAGGCGAGACTGTAGCCCAAGTACCGAGGGTCTTTCTTGAAGTAATTATCCAGATTCCTTCTCGTTTGGCATAATGACGCTTTGAAGCTACCTACGTTGTTTCTAAGCTGTTGTACATACTTTTTAGCTTTAGTTTTTGCCACCCTTTGCCGTTCGCTCTCAGCTTTTTGCCTTGCCTCCTCCTCTTCCCAGTCAAGTTCTTGTTTTGCCTTTCTTTCCTCTGCTCTCTTCTTTAGCTTTTCCAGTGTTTTATAGGCATAAGTTGGCTTCCTGGGTGGAAAGGACTCTACCAGGCTTTTTTTTACGGAAAGTATCCCAACCTGAACCTTAGCCTCACGAGAGGGGCCTTTCGCCTTGATTTCCTCGCCGATTTCATCTGCTTCCTTAATGAGCTCAAGATACTCGTTCTTTCTCTTCTTTATCTCAAGTTCATACTCCACAATATTCCGTTGTGCATCTTCCAGCTGCCGCAGCTCGAATGGCTCAAGATATTGCCTCAACTCTTGGTTAAATGCTTCGCCGGTCATGCCTTTCACCATAATATACTGATAGACACAGACTAAGATGGATTATCTTGCTCGTTACAGTTGCCATTCTGTAATTCTAGTATAGTAAAGGCAATTATAAAAGTCATGACACAAACACAGCCAACATCTGGTAATAACTAGTGCGGAAACAAAAAATCCCATAGAAACTTCCCTATCCATGTCCTCTATCCTAGCTAAATCGAAAAGACACAAAAGCCTATTTTGTTAAATTGCTTCTGCTTAAGCTTTGGGTATTAGCTTCAAGTATTATCTTCTCAATTTGTGATTTAGCTTTATTTTCAGAGAAGAGATGAGAAGACAAAAGGAGAGGCAATCCAAAGGGAATGCTTCGGCATCGGAGTGCTTCGCAACTTAAGCTTTAGGTATTAGCTTCAGGTATTATCTCCTCAATTTATGATTTAGCTTTATTTTCAGAGAAGAGATGAGGTTTCCACTATTCTACTTTAACATCTATCCAAAATACTCTATGTTTTAACAGAAGTGTATATGTTGAAGAGAAACAAGGTATATGAGGCACTAAATTATTCCCTGGAAGAAAAACAGAGAAATTGGAGAAATCGAGGGAAAAGGGAAGTTTCCTTCCACAAGGCTGGATATCGCCTTTCAGGGAAGCCCACGGCTAATGTACCCTCTAGTTTATTCCGTCTGGCCAAATGGTGAAGGATAGTCCGACCACGATAATGCCCAACTGCCCGTTTGACCTGCCTTGACCAACTGCTCCACTCCTTAAAGCCCCATCTGTAACTTGTCCAATAGCACTCAAATGCCCCTCTAGTCAGGTACTTTGCCCCACCACACCGAGAAGCAAAAATAGGGTCGTGGCGCTGAGTCCACGACCCTTTATTACTCTATTACACACCCAGTTTAAGCTGCTCTGGTGCCCTGGCTTTTGCCTCTGCTACAGCTCGTGCCTTTTCCCCTCTTTGCTTCTCTCGCCTGTGTTTAACTCTTCGTTCGTATATCCAGTCCTTCAACTCCCGGAGTAGCCCCATCTGGTAATCACTGAGAGAATCCACCTTAATATCCTCCGGCATCTGGGTTCTCCTGTTCTTTGATACCACTTTCCCAGCAACATACAGGTAGATCTGTGTCCAGTCGCCATCCATAGGAGCTTCCAAACTGGCAGTATAGAGATAGGCGCAAGCCTCAGCGTCGGTAGCCGTGTCTTCCCCTTTCATTAGCTCGACAAGCCTTTCTATCTGTATCGCTCCCTTAATCCAGCCCGGTAAGGTATATCCCCATCCACCAGGAAAAACGATAATTGGATCCGTCAGAGCACCAACCAGGCTATCTGTCTGCTTGTCTATTCGGTTGTTCAATCTGTCACCTCCTTTTTAAGGCGTAGTTACCCTACGGAATTTCAGGTCTATCTATTTGTTCATTTGTTGCTCGAGCCATTCTGCAAGGTCATCACGCTGCACTACCTGGCAAGGCTTATGGTCCAGTCCAAGGCTTTGCTGTCTGCCTGCTTGACGCTCAGCCTCAATTGCACCTTTTGGAATGCTCCCTCGAATGCTGGCTATGGAAGTTCCAATGTTTTGCCTGTATTCGATGGTGTATATCAGGCGTCGGAAGCGTTGGCTCATATATTCTGGCAAATTTGTTATGCCAGTAGCCTTTCTTACCCTGGCTTCTGCGTCGGCAAGGAAAGGTTCGGCCTTACTAGCGAGCTCCTCAACTTCATCCATAGCCTCGGCAACCTCAAGGGCGCTCCATCTGATTGGCATAGTTCACCTCCTTTCTTTGAGATTCTTGGGGCATAGTTACCCTACCGATTTCGACCTTCCAAGCTAGATTGACGCACTAGTCAGCGTCTCCTTTTTTCTCTTTCCTGTTCCATTCCTCTAAACTCAGGCAGTCAGTAAGGACACGGATTTCGCCACAATCTACGGTTATCGCAGGGAAGCCGCTGCCATGTTCCTTGATAGTCACACGGTTGCCTTTTTGATAAAGCTGGTCAATTTGCCGGTAGATTTCATATTTCTGCTCGTCTGGAGCTGACCTGATGTCTTTACGCTCTGGCATTTTTACCTCCTTTCTATCTGAATTTGGGCAAAAAGAGAGGGGTGCGAATCACCACTTCGGGGACTCGCACCCCTCCAAAAAAGCAAAAAAGGGGGTCTTACCACCCCCTCTTTTGTGTGGCTCTGTTTTCGGCTATTGCGTTACTAGGCTACGGCTACTTTCGCTCTTCGGCTTCGCTTTCGCTTTGGCTTTGCTTCTGTATTGGCTTCTGCTTCGGCTTCGCTTGGTACTTCGGTTTCGGCTTTCGCTTCCGCTTGGGCTTCCATTTCTGCCTCTGCCTTCGGTGCTTCGGTTTCACCTGGCAATAATATCGGCATTACCAGACAGCGATAACCGTTGGAGCTAAAGAGTATTGGTGAGCTTGCGTTGACAGTCTTAACTTCGGCTATTCCCCCACAAGTCTTTAAGGCTTGTAATAAGTATTTACCGTTGACCGCTACTTTACCTTCTCCGCTCGCCTCCGCTTCAATTACAGCCTTGCCTCTATCCTCTTTTGCCTCTACAGTAACCTTGCCTTCGCTAATCGCTAATATCAAGGGTCGGTATAGAGGTTTGGTATCATCATCATACCAGAAGGATAACAGGGTTTGGCTTGCCTTCATCATCGCTTTAGTGTCAAAGCTGGCGGTAGCCACAAACTCGCCAGGTATAATTTTGTCATAGTCAGGATATTCGCCATCTTGACTGTAGAATTTATACCTGATTAGCTCGGTATCAATGATAAGCAGTTTAGTAACTAAACCGCCTTCCTCATCGGCTTTTTGCTCAAAGCTAACCTTTGCTCTTTTGGCTTTACGCAAGGCTGGGATTATGCCTTTCAATTCACTTGCGTAAATCAAGGCTTCGGCATTGCCAGCCTCAAAGTTAAGGCTAGCTTCGGCAAGTTTGTAGCCATCTGAAGCGGTCAAGGTCAGCTTGCCTTCATTTTGGTGAAAGCGAACCGTTTGCAAAACAGGTTTCGCTTCCTCAATTGAGGCAAAGCCTACAACCCTTGATATGGCTTCGGCTAGCTCAACACTACCGAGATTAGGCGTAACAGCGTTACTCGGAGACACTCGGACTTGATTGAAGGTCAAAGGCACTTTATCCTTTATCCAAGCCTCATTAGGTAAATAGCCTTGATGATTGCCACAAACCACCTTAACACCTTTGGCGACAACCTGCGAACCGCTAGCGTCGTCGTTAGCAGGCACAACCTTGATGATGTTGCTACCTGCTAGAGCTTTGAGGTAGGCTAGGAAGCCTTTCCTGCCTAGAGTGATTTCGCCATTAAACAGTAACACTCTTTCGGCTTGTGCTCTTGCCAAAGCGTCAACAAGTTGCTCTTTATGAGCTACAAAGCCTTCACCTGAACGCTTGCCTACTATATTCACTTGCTCCAATCTATCACCCCCTTACTTTAGATTTGCTTAAGCGAGCCTTGCTTAAGCATCGGATTAGAGCGAGGGATTTGTTGAAGCTGTAAGGCTAATCGCAATCCGCTATCCGCTGGCATTGTTTTTGCCTCTACTATATAAATGCCAAAACTAGGTCAAAATGTCAGAACTTTTTGACGCTTTTTAAGCTCTTTTTGCCTTTGATAGGAAAGATAAACTTGCTCCTTGTGATTTAGTGGTTTACCGATAACCTTCTTGTAGGCAATCTTGACTAGTCTACGAGGGCAACCTCTTAGCCAAGTCCTGGCGTCAACCCAGGCTTCCAGGTCTATCGCCCGGTCATCGGCTAAAGTCTCCAATAGCTCAACGCTGTTACCGTCACCATCTTCAATAGTGTCGTTGAGGCTTAAAATGGTCGGTTGACGCTTCAAATCTCGCCAATACTCAATGGTTACGAAGCTAGCCACCCTTAACATCCCAGGGGTCGTCAAAGGCTCTGTTTTGGCGCTGGCTACTTCGGCAAGCCTCAATGTAATATCTTGCCTCAAATCTTCCCTATCCTCATACCTTGCTTTGTGTTGAAACTTGTCGGCAATTTCCATATACTTTTGCCAATCTAGTTGCATCGGTAACCCCCTTGTAGCTGGATTTGCCTAGCTAGCTAGCACCTGGCTAGGCATTTAGTTTTGGGAAGCAATAGACTGGAGCAATAAGGCAAGGTTCAGGATTCGGCTTTTCAATATGAGCAATCCTCTAGGTCTCTCATACCTAGCTCTTAGTAGAGTGCTATTTGTTAATGTTCAAGTTTTCTAAATTCATTATTGAACAAAAGGAATTTTTGTGATATTAAAAAATGAACCTATATTTACATGAAATTTTCTTAATCGCTGATATTCAATAAAAGGAAAAGGCTGGATAATCTTGATAAATTGATAAATAGCAACTAGGCCTAGCCTTACCTTAGGTGGCTACCTTAGCTCTTATCTACCGCCGTAGAGAGCAAAGAGAGGATTTGACCAGGCAGAGCCAGCTAGACGTCCTGCTGACGTTAAGCGAAAATACTTTCGTGGCTGTCCTGCAGGGTAGTTATCTTGAAGACTTGAGGGCTCTTCCTTGCCTGTAAATTCCACCCAGCCCAGTCTCTGGAGGTTTGAGAAATAAACAACAAATGAGTGATAGCGGCAGCTGTTGACCTTGTAAGGACTGCGAGCCAGGTATCTTTCGGTGAGCTCCGCTATCCTTTCAGGGGAAATAAGGCGCTTTTCACGCCTCGCCTGTTGCTCCTCTTGCCTGGTAGCTCTATCTAAAGCAATTGCCCTGAGGATAGCTCTTTTGTAGTAGTAAAAGATATCTGCCTGTGGAGCGCCAACATTCGGGTCTATCCTAGGTGAGCCCCCGGGCCCGTTCCCCAGCAGAAATTCCCTGATAAACCACCCACAGCCGAAGGGTCTCAGGAAACCACCCCTGACTGGCCTCAAGGGTAGAAAATCTAATGGATTCCCTCTTTCCATAGTTTTTTGAACCAATCCCGGTGCTCAGCCCCTCCCACTTTCCGATACCTTGCAGTGGTGTTGAAGCTCACATGACCCAAATGTTCTTGAAGCAGCCTGAGTCCATCTCCTGAATCATCGAGCTTAACAGCATGCACAGCAAAGGCGTCTCTCAGCCTGTGGGGGCTTATGCCCCTCATCTTTCCCGTTTCCGGATTCACCAGTGGGTGTAGTCCTGCCCTTTCAGCGCAGTCCCTCACCACCTGCCATGCTCGATGTCGGTTGATACCAAAGATGAGTTGCTGACCGTCCCTCAGCACAGGCCCGCCTCGTCTGGTGTAATCCCTCAACATATCCAGAGTATTGCCATCAATGGGCAGGATTCTTATCCGGCGGTGCTGACGTTCCTGGGGGAAAGCACTGATCACCTTCTCACCACAAGCGGGACAAAACCTGTGCGTCTGTCCCAGCCTTGCCCCGCAATTTGGACAAGATAAATTGATATGGCTTTTGAGATGGAGGATTGTTACTGTGCCCTGTTCAAAATTTATATCCTCCACCTTGAGAGCCAGTGCCTCTGAGATCCGGCAACCCATGTGAAAAAGAAGTCTGATAAGTAGTCGGTCCCTCAGGCAAGTAGCTTCTTTTTCCAGTAGCCTCACTTCTTGTGGCTCAAGATACGTCTTCACAAATCACCATCTCCTGACGGGAAACCGCATTTTTCGCTGATTTCCCGCGATATCGCCGTTGTCCATAGTTTTCCCCATGTTGGTTAAGATAGCCAGTGGCAAAACAGTGGTAAAAACCGCTTAGAGGTCATTTTATGCATTATCCACAGACCCGCGAGACTTGATAACCCGCCGCACAGTGCTCCAGTCCGCGGAAACGCCCTCTTTGCTCAACTCCCGAGCAACTGCCCGATAACCCAAACCTTCATGATAGAGACGAAGCAAGTGTGGTATCACACTTTCCGGTATGGCTCTGGGGCGCCCTGGTTTCCTTTCTGTCATATCAGCGTTTATGTTTCCTTTCCTTCATGCCGGCTTTTAGCAATATGGCAATGGCACGCGAAAGTCTTTCTTTAGCATCAGGTGTGGGAACATAACGAAACTTAACTACTTGAGGATTTCGTCTATCCTGCTTCCGGCTGCTCAAATGCAAAACCTCCAGACGTTGCCATCTGGAGGCTATGGTTTCATGTCACGCTATGATCTTGTCAAACGCGTGACATTAGACTTTTATGATTTTTGTCCGCCAGCCATTTGGAGGCGTGGGCATTTGCCATCCACGACGTCGAAACCAACCGTAAACCTGCCGATATATCTTGTTCGCCACTTCATAGCGTATCTCTCTGAATCTTGCGCTGCTCCCATTCGCTAGACTCAGTTTCTGACGCAGGTATTCATTCTGTTCATTTTCCCAGGCCCATTGCAAAAGTACCTCAATACCTATGCGCTGTCCATGGCATTCCCGGGTGAGTTCAGTAATCTTGCGCAATCTATCAGCTGCTGAACTGGTAGTATGGAACTTCGCCATGTGAATTAGCTTATAGATAGGATGATTTAGAGTTTTCTCGATTTCTGCCTCTACACTTGCCTGCTGCTCCGCTAGTTCTTCATCGGGGTCATATTCTCCTCCAAAGGCCTTGGCAAGAGCTCTCCTCTGCCTTACGGTTCTCTCATCTAAGGGTTCGGGCATGAGTCCCTGCCTGTATTTTTGGGAAAGTAACTCTGAGTCAAAGAAAGGGTATTTTGGCTTCCATGACGAATTAAGCAGATCATATCCATCTGGAGGACAGGCACCTGGATGTTCCCACGGTACTTTATCCTTGCTTATCCCTGCGACCAGTGTCCTCATAGGAGTAAGCTGCTTAAGCAGATAATCTACTATGCCAGGCACCCGGTGCCGGATAAAGGGCAATAGCTTTCGCATATCCCCACCAACATAGGCAAAGAGCCACCATGCAAAGCTGTCACTTTCTCCGATTCCCAGCCAACCCGTAACCCGCTGAGCATGGTCGTAAATTGCCCAGTACTGCGGCACTCGCCCTCCATGAAGGCGGCCAATGTCTTGCTGCTTCATATGAGTTAACGGAGCCACAGGCATAGGCCAGGCAAACCATCCTCCATGGGGTACCTGGATTCTCTCACTTGCCCATTCTGTGAATTGATCCTCTGTGAAATGCCTGGGATCGCCAAATTTTGCCCACGCTGTTTCTACTGTTTGCCAGAACTCATCCCAGGAATATAAAGCCTCTAGGAATAGCACTTTCCTCATAATAAAAACCTGTGCTGATTCCAAGAAAGTTGCCTGTTGTGCTTTAAGCAGCCGTGGTATAGCATTAATTTAATATCTTCCATACAAGATTTGCCAGTAGATTATAATTTAATGATAACTTTGTCATAATCCTATATCAATGATGCTTTGATTCCGGAAGCTTTGCATGGCTGACCCACCTGGCTACAGGATTGTGTCTATTGTGTTTCAGTCTCCAATCATATGAACGAGTACAGATAATTGACATGGAGGCTTTGTATTACTATAATCCTTCCAGAAGGAGGGGGGCGGTTGTCGCTTTTTATCTTGTGGAAACGGGGTTCAGATGGTCACGGAGGTTCAGGTCGTCGCCTGGGCTTTCCATAGAGTTAATCACTTGCCAAGCATTTAAGTTAAGCGAGGTGAGGTAGAGCATGACAGGAGAGTATATACTGGCCCACGATGTCGGGACCGAGGCTAATAAAGCGGTCTTGTTTGATATCGAAGGGAACATAATAGGCTCAGATTCTGAAGTCTACGGTGTGAATTATCCCAAGCCTGGCTGGGCTGAGCAGCACCCTGAGGTTTGGTGGAAAGCGATAGTGAACTCCACCAGGAAAATAATGCGTAAAACTGGAGTTTCTCCAAGCGACGTTATTGCCCTGAGTTTTGACGCTATGATGATAACTGCTCTCCCTGTCGACCACGAGGGAAAGGCTCTTCGCCCGGCAATAATCTGGCTTGATGCCAGGGCTGGGGAACAGGCTGGCTGGTGCCTGGAAAAGTTCGACTTGATGAAGTTACTCGAGATGGGGATGATTCCTCCTGCCTCTGAGAAAGATGTGATCCCCAAGATTCTCTGGATTAAGGAGAAAGAGCCACAGATATTTAACCACACGCATAAATTCATAGATGTTAAGGATTACGTCATCTATAAGTGTACCGGGGAGTTTTACACAGACTGGAGCTGTGCCTTGCTTACTGGTTTATTTAACGGCAAAACAAAGAAATGGGAAAAAGAGGTTATGGATGCCATTGAGCTATCTGAGGATATGCTCTCTAAGCCGGTGAAATCCATAGACGTGGTGGGCAATTTAACGGCATCTACAGCAGATGAATTGGGGTTGTCCAAACAAACCAAGGTAATCTGTGGTGCCGGTGATGCTCCTGCCGTTGCTATAGGCTCCGGGGCAATCAAGGAGGGTCACCCTCATCTATATACGGGGTCTTCAGGGTGGATAGCCCTTCACACAACGGAGCCCAAGTTTGATGTTGAGGAAGGGATTGGCACCATATGTTCCGCTGATGAGAATAAACTATTGCTTATTGGTCAGATGGAAAGTACTGGTGTCTGTTTGAAGTGGTTCAGGGATGAGCTAGGGGGGCAGGAAAGGGAGGAGGGGCGGCGAAGGAATAAGAGCGCATACCAAATTCTTGATGAGCTTGCTGGTGGGGTTAACTCTGGAGCAAGTAAGTTAATCTTTATGCCGTGGATGCTCGGCGAGCGGTGCCCTGTGATAAATCCTAGCCTGCGAGGAGCGTTCATAAATTTGAGCTTCGATCATAGTAAAGGGCACTTAATTAGAGCTATAATGGAGGGGGTAGCATATAACACAAGATGGGTATTAGATGGTATAGAAGGATTGGGTTTCAAGGTTGAAAGTTTAAACGCTGCCGGAGGGGGGGCGTTAAGCGAGGTTTGGCTGCAGATATTTGCCGACATTTTAGGTAAGAAGATAAGGCAAGTTCAGTCTCCACAGGAAGTTGGTTCTCGTGGCGCAGCTCTAATAGCTCTGGTGGGGTTGGGGATGTATAAGGATTTTGATTCTGTGGGAAAGCTTGTTCCTGTGGGAAGGGAGTTCGCGCCAGTGGATGAGCATACACGTGTGTATCAGGAACTCTACAAGTCTTTCAGACAGCTCTACGAACAATTAGCCCCTATTTATGGGCAACTTAATATTTAAGGAGGTGGTTAAATGAACGGACAAGATGTTTTATCTATGCCAGTAGCTTTGCCGGAGGGAATAGACCACGATGAGTACATAATTGGTACTTATCTAGCTTCCTTTCCAACCAATATCCCTGTTCCATTTGCGGCGCAGTTGCTCGCTATTGAGCAGAGCACAGGGACGTGGGTTGCTGTTCCTGGTGAAACCCCTGAGGTACGTAGTAAACACATTGCTAAGGTCATCGGTGTTTATGAAGTACCAGATTACGAATTCAGTGTGCCTTCCTCAGTAGAGACAAGGAATTACATTATTCAGACTGCCTATCCCGAGATCAATATAGGTGAACAGATGCCCATGCTGTTAACCACGGTGGTGGGCAACATTTCCATGGCGGGACGGATCAAGCTGGTTGATGTTTATTTACCGGAGAAGTATGTTGCTGGATTTCAGGGACCAAAGTTTGGGATTCCCGGGATACGGGAGATCCTGGGGGTTCATGATAGGCCGTTGCTTAACAACATGATAAAGCCGTGCACGGGATATACTGCCGAAGTGGGGGTGAGGCTGTTCAGGGAGGCTGCTCTAGGAGGATGCGATAATATCAAGGATGATGAGCTTATTGCTGATGCCTCCTTTAACACTGTTGAGAAACGGGTAAAGCTCTACATGGAGGCGGAGCGGCAAGTCTATGAGGAGACTGGCGAGCATACACTCTACACGGTTAACGTAACCGATAAGGTCCCCAAGGTCTTTGAGAATGCTAAGCGTGCGGTGGAGCTTGGCTGCAATGCCATAATGGTGAACTATCTTGCCGTTGGTTATCCTGTCCTTCAAGCACTAGCTGAGGACCCCGAGATAAATGTTCCTATCCTTGGTCATATGGATGTGGCTGGTGCTATATATATGTCCCCTTACCACGGGATAAGCTCCCATATCGTGATGGGCAAGTTAGCTCGCCTTGCTGGTGCTGATGCAGTTGTCTTCCCTGCACCTTATGGAAAAGCCACTGTGATAGAGGACAAGTTTCTTAATGTGTGGAGGAATTTGACATTCCCAATGTATCATGTGAAGCCGGTTTTCCCCCTGCCTGGCGGTGGTATCACACCTGCTATGGTGCCGCAATTGATGAACACCCTGGGAAATGACATTGTAGTACCTGCAGGAGGCGGGATACATGCCCATCCACAAGGCCCTGTTGCCGGGGCAAAAGCATTTCGTCAGGCAATTGATGCCACTATGCAAGGCATTTCCCTGGAAGAAGCAGCTAAGGAACACCCTGAATTAGCTACAGCGTTAAAAATCTGGGGTGAGCCCTTTAAAAACATTAAAGGAGTATAGAGGAGGGTAATATGGCTAAGGTTACCGTTTTGGGTGGCTGTGGAGCTGTAGGTAGTGTGGCGGCAGGGATACTTGCATCCAGCGATCTTTTTTCCGATGTTGTCGTTGCTGATATTAATATTCAGGAAGCCAACAAACTGGTTAAAGAGATTGGGAAAGGCAATGTTTCTGCTGTTCAGTTTGATGCTCATAGCAATGAAAGTATAAAAAATGCTATCGACGGCTCATCCGTGGTGCTGAATTGCGTCGGACCATTCTACGAATTTGGACCTCCAATAATGAAAGCGGTGATAGGTTGTGGAATAAATTATGTTGATATATGTGATGATTTCGATGCCACTGAGAAATTACTCGCTATGGATGAGGAGGCCAAAAGAGCTGGAGTTTCAGCGCTAGTCGGCATGGGGAGTTCTCCCGGACTGGCCAATGTATTGGTGAGGTTTTGTGCCGAATCTATGCTGGATGAGGTAGAGGTGGTTGATATTTATCATGCTCATGGTGGCGAGGATGTAGAGGGAGCAGCCGTGGTGAAACATAGGATCCATTCTATGGAAATGGATATTCCCGTGTTTCTTGACGGCAAATTCACCACAGTCAAGTTGTTTGATGAAAGCGGTAGAGCATTGGAGGGGGAGACCGACTTTGAGGATGTGGGAAGATACAATGTTTATGCCTATCCCCATCCTGAGACGATAACTCTTCCGCGGTTTCTTAAAGGAGTGAAGAGGGTAACCAACCTTGGAACTGTGCTTCCACCAAGTTATGCTGAACTTATAAAGACAATGGTGAGGTCAGGCATTACCACGGAGGAGCCGATCGAGGTTCAAGGCCAAAAGATTATTCCTCTGGAGTTCGCTGTGGCATTCATAATTTCTCAAAGAGACAAACTCCTCCGGGAGGCTGGCTTAACTCACCCCATGGGGTGTCTAAAGATAGTGGTGAAAGGGTATAAAGATGGCAAAAAGAACACATATATCTTTTCAACGTCTTCGAGCAAGCAGGGTATGGGACAAGGGACAGGTATTCCTGCAGCGCTAGGGGCAATGCTCATGGGAAGTGACAAGATAAAGGAAAAGGGAGTTCTCCCGCCAGAGGGCTGTGTCGCCCCGATGGACATGCTTGGACTTGTACGAACTAAGGTGAAGCTGGGAAAAGGGGCAACGGCGTCCTTTATTATGGAGCACATTGACGAGAGTGGAAAGTCGAAGAAGGAAGATTTTCTCACTATGATGGGGAAGTGAGGATAACAGGAAAGTCGGGATAGCTGAGGTTTATAACACCTCTCCTTAAACATTGGTTTGCCTTTCTCGAAGGAGGCGTTGACCCATTAACGTAGTCGCGTATTTGCTCATCCTGTCACTCCGTTTCCAGGAATATACGCTGAAAGTTAACATAATGTTGCAGCGTGTTGCCAAGGAGCGTTTTTAATTTTAGTGGATTAAATGCCTTGATTTTTACACTCTACCGTGTATAATATTATTGATGGCAAAAAAGAAGAAGGTGCCGTGGGATAAAGAAGGCGTAAAGGCGTTAAGGCGACATTTAGGGCTGACTCAAGCGAAGATGGGAGAAGAACTAGGCACACGCCAGCAGACGATCAGTGAGTGGGAAACTGGGATGTATCAACCCCGTGGTACTTCAGTTACTTTGCTTAGCATAATTGCTGAACGCAGTGACTTTAAATATAAGGTAAAAAAGAGACATGGTGAGCCATATTAAGGTTGGTTGCTGTGGCAACGATGCCTTGAGATTTAAGCAGTTGATGGGGGGGAAACAGATTTAATTTTTTGGATATGTTTACACGTAATCGGATAAAACTTCAGGAACGGGAGATAAGTTTGGTATGGGAGCGGCTTTTAGGAGAAAAGTTGCTTACTGAAGAGGGATGGATGATTCGTGTAATTTATCCTGGCAGGATTAATAACGGTGGCGGGCCTGATTTTCGTGATGCTGTAATCTTGGCTGGTGATGAGAAGCCAATTAGGGGGGACGTAGAGATTCATGTACATGCTAGTGATTGGCATAGCCATGGACATCATTGCGACCCTGAATATAGTAACGTAATTCTTCATGTAGTTCTGTGGAATGATAACCGGTACTCTACTTTTACCACGGATGGCAGATTTGTTCCGTTGATCTGTTTGGCTAAATCCTTGCAGTATCAACCTAGATTGATGTCGTACCGTCAGCTTGCTTGTTTTTGCAGTGGAGAGAACATGGGGAGACAAGACCTGGAGAGGTTATTGAACGATGTTGGTGTAAGAAGGTTCAAGCAAAGGGTGGAAATGTTTGAAAGAAAATTATTGAAGGAGGAGGCAAGCCAGGTGCTTTTCGAAGGTATAATGATAGCTCTAGGCTACACTAAGAATAAGAGACCTTTTGAGGAGCTGGCTCAAAGGTCACCGCTTCGTTTACTTGAAGGAGAATTGAAGGCGAGTTTGCTGTTGAAGGAGGCTATGCTTTTAGGCATGGCTGGTTTATTGCCTTCGCAGCGGATATACGGTGCATTTGTATATGAAGAGTGGGTAAAGGAGTTGGAACAAACCTGGCATTCATTTGGGCAAGATGAAAGTATGTCTCAAAGTGACTGGTGTCTCACTCATATATACCCCAATAATTCCCCTGTGCGTCGTATCATAGCTCAGAGCCATCTCCTTCATCGCTACCGTGAAAGGGGGTTGTTGTTGAATATACTGGAGTTGGTAGCTGAAGCATCGCTAACAGAGGAGGATTATTGGCTAGAAAGTGGTTTAATGGTAGCAGGGGATGGATATTGGCTCGACCATTTTGATTTCGATGTTAGGTCACGAAGTAGAAAGTCGGCTCTCTTAGGACGAAGTAAGGCAGGAGAGATTGTGATAAATGTGATATTGCCATTCACATTTGCCTGGTGGGGAGCTACTGGTGAAACAGAACTACAGCGCAAGGCTCTGCAGCTTTACGTTGAGCATCCCAGGTTAGCCGAAAATGAGCTCACATGCCATATGGCAAGACAACTGTTCATTAAGCATCCTTCGGGTTTCACTGCATGCCAGCAGCAGGGACTGATTCATCTATTCAAGGATTATTGTTGCCAGGCAAGGTGCTCTGAATGTCCTCTGGTTAGCCAAGGCTGAGGCTGGGGACTACATCCAGGTCATAACTACTGAAGTTGCCGTTCTGGAAATGGTAATAGCCGCAGGCGGCTACCATGGCGGCATTATCGGTGCACAGATGAGGTGGAGGGACTGAAACAGCTATTGGTGAGGTGTCGAGAAAGCGTTGTGTTAGAGATTTATTGGATGCCACGCCACCGCTCAGCAAGATTTGCTTTACCTGTAATTCCTCGGCAGCATTGATTGTCTTTGTGACCAGAACATCTATCACAGCTTCTTGGAAGCTTGC
>CAZYNG010000006.1:0-16848 GCA_964648615.1 uncultured Dehalococcoidales bacterium
ATGGTTGGCTATGGTGTTCATAATCAGCCAGCAGGAACATGGTCGGATGATAGTTCGCTTACTTTCTGCTTAGCCGATAGCTTGTGTCAAGGCTTTAATCTGCATGATATTGCCGGTAAATTTTGTAAATGGCTTTATGAAGGATATTGGACTCCATATGGGAAAACCTTTGGTGTCGGAAACACAACTCGACAGGCTATTTTCCGTCTCACAAAAGGTGTAAACCCCGAAGAAGCCGGTGGTAAAAGCGAATACAGTAATGGAAATGGCTCGCTGATGAGAATTTTGCCATTAGCATATTATCTCGAAAATGCCGAGGCTCCCAAAAAATTTGAAATAATCCATCAGGTATCCTCTATTACCCATGCTCATCCAAGGTCACAGATGGCTTGTGGTATCTATATCCAGCTAGCAATTAACCTCCTCAAAGGAGATGAGCCAAAATTAGCATACCAGAGCATGAAAGCAACTATCTCAGATTTCTATAAAAAAGAGCCATACTGCGTGGAAGTAAATAATTTCGCCAGAATTCTACAAGCCGACATTTCAAAGCTCGCTGACGACGAAATAAAGTCAAGCGGCTATGTCATAGATACGCTTGAGGCTAGTCTGTGGTGTCTTCTCAACAACAATTCGTACGCTGAAACAGTGCTCAACGCAGTAAACCTTGGAGGTGATACTGATACAACGGGCGCAGTTGCTGGAGGGTTAGCAGGAATATACTATGGCTATGAAAATATACCCAAAGACTGGGTTGAGCAAATTGCCAGAAAGAAGGATATAATGGAACTGGCAAATAGATTGAACAAAAAAATTTATGGTAACATTCTATAGTCAAATTGAATACAAAAATTTCGCCTAAACTTTCCCTTTTCCCGCTTACTGCTGAAGTAAATAGTCAAGGGCATCTTTGTATTGGCGGCTGCGATACCGTTGATTTAGCCGAGGAACTCAGCACACCCCTCTATGTCTTCGACGAATTCACTATCCGCCATAAATGCCGTCAATTTACCGCTGAATTCCACAAATACTATCCGAACACATTGGTCATTTACGCCTCCAAGGCATTCCTTAATAGAGCATTAGCCGCCCTCATCGACCAAGAAGGGCTTGGACTTGATGTTGTTTCTGGTGGAGAGCTTACCATTGCTCATTCTGTAGACTTCCCGCTAAGCAAGGTTTATTTCCACGGTAATAACAAGACATTGGAAGAGCTGGAACTAGCTCTCGATTGGAACATTGGACGAGTTGTAGTAGATAATCTCTACGAACTTGAACTGCTTGATAAACTAGCTTATGAGAAAGGTATCAAGCAAGATATCTTACTCCGCATTACTCCTGGAGTTGATCCCCATACCCACAAATATACCACTACAGGAACATTAGACAGCAAATTTGGGTTCCCCTTGGCTACAGAACAAGCTGAGGAAGCTGTAAGTCAAGCTACATCAGCTTCCAACATTAATCTGGTAGGGTTTCATTTTCACCTTGGTTCCCCTATATTTGAGCTGGAACCCTACCGCCTAGCTATAGAGCTCGTCCTCAGCTTCATTCGCCAAATGAAGCGAAAGTACAGCTTTCAATTCGATGAATTTGGCGTTGGGGGAGGTTTTGCTGTCCAATACTCCTTGGATTCTAAAGCGCCTGATATAGCTGAATATGCTCAAGCTATAGCGGGTAAGCTGAACGAGCTTATTCCCCAATTTGAACTAGACCATCCCAAACTTATCATCGAGCCGGGAAGACGCATTGTTGCCCAAGCTGGAGTAGCATTATATAAGGTTGGAGCGATAAAGGAGATACCTGGCATAAGAAAATACATATGTATCGATGGTGGCATGAGTGATAACATCCGCCCTGCCCTTTACGGAGCTAAACATGAAGCTCTGGTAGCCAATAAAGTTTTACAGGAAGAGAGAGAAATCGTTACCATTACCGGTAAGCTTTGCGAATCAGGGGATATTCTAGTGAGCGACACTAATCTGGCTTCGGTTTTTCCAGATGATATTATAGCTGTCCCGGTTTGCGGCGCTTATTCCATCCCGATGTGGAGTAATTATAATGCCTTGCCCAGACCAGCCATAACTATGGTGAATGAAGGCAAAGCAACTCTTATCCGTCGCCGCGAAACCTATCAAGATTTAATGAGCTTAGATACAATTTGATATGTGGCAAGTAATTGGACAAGACAGACTTCTATCTTTGTTGAAACAAAATCTTAAAGAACGTAACATCGCACATGCCTATCTCCTAACAGGGCCACGGCACATAGGGAAAGGAACTCTGGCTGTTAACATAGCACAGGCGATGAATTGCGATGCAAGTGAACCACCCTGCGGTCAATGCCATTCTTGTTTCAGAATTGCCCAGGAAAAGCATGCCGATGTCGTCTTCACGCACCTGAACTCAAGTGCCGAAATCAGCATCGATACCATTCGAGAGCTTCAGCATTTAGCTAACCTGCCACCATACGAAGGTAAATACAAAGTATTCATCATTAATGATGCCGAATACTTATCCATTGAAGCAGCAAACTGTTTACTCAAAATTTTGGAAGAACCACCACCCAAAGTCATTTGGTTGTTGCTGGCGAGTGAGGAAAATCGCCTTCCACCCACGGTTATCTCTCGATGTCAAAGGCTCGAATTCAAGCCTCTGCCTATGAAGGAGATAAAAAAAATACTTGTAGACCAGTATGACATTGCTCCCAACAAAGCAAATCTTCTAGCCCGACTGAGCCACGGTTGCCTCGGCTGGGCAATATCAGCCGTGAAAGATGATAATTTACTTTCTCAGCGAACTCAAAATATTAATAAATTTGTCTCGCTACTTACTGCTAATTTAGAACAGCGCTTTGCCTGTGCCCAAGAGTGGGCTATTCAATTCAATCGACAGCGGAGGTCCGTGATAGAAATCATAGAAGACTGGACTAATTGGTGGCGTGACTTGATGCTCATTCAGGGTAGCTGTGAGGAACTTATCACCAATGTAGACTATAAAGCTACTTTGCAACGAAAGGCAAGCAATTTGACCATGCGCGAAATCAATGACTTCATTGCGGATTTATGTTTGCTAAAAGAGCAACTAAGCAAAAACATAAATGTACGCTTATTATTGGAATGGGTGATGCTTAATATGCCAAAGGTGGAATGTTAGCCTATGATAGTCGGAGTTTATCTTCAACCTAAAAGCAAGGTAATCTATTGCGATACTGCTGAAATCAAAGTAGAACTCAATGATTACATAGTATTGGACACAGAGCACGGAGCAGACCTAGCTAGAGTGGTTATTGTGGAGGCTCAGCAGGCAAAACATCCCTCAAAACGATTAGCCAAAATAATACGCCAGGCACAACCGGAAGATTTACAGAAAGCCGAGCAGAATCACCACAAAGAAAGTGAAGCGCTCAATAGGTGTAAGAAATTAGTTACTGAGCTTGATTTAGCAATGAAACCACTTGTGGCTCACTATAACCTCGATGGTAAGCACTTAACTATATACTTCAGTGCCCAAACAAGAATCGACTTCAGAGAGCTAGTTCGAAAACTAAGCCAGGGACTCAAAACAAGAGTGGAGCTGAGACAAGTAAGCCCTAGAGATGAAGCCAGATTGATCGGGGGCATGGGGAAATGTGGCCGTCTACTATGCTGCCAGAACTTTCTCACCGAATTTTCACCAGTATCCATCAAAATTGCTAAAGAGCAAGGGTTATCCTTAAATCCCATGAAAATCTCCGGAGTTTGTGGGCGACTCCTGTGCTGCCTCAGCTATGAAAGCAAGCAATATGCAGCTATGAAGGAGAAAATGCCTCGAGTAAATCAGGAGGTCTCAACACCTTTTGGGGAAGGCAAAGTGGTTAGCACCAATCCCTTAAAAGAAACAGTAACAATAAAGCTCAGTGACCAGACTGTTAGAGAACTGTCCCTCGATGAGATAACCTGAACAAGGCAAGTCGTATTTATTCAGGAATATACTTTCGCCACTCGTTATGGCTATTGAGATAATGGTAAGGAATATAGAACCCATTGTGGTGAGGGATGCGTGGAGAGCATAGCAAGCTCATTCCCGCCTCTTCAGGTGTTCGCCCACCCTTACGGCGGTTGCACACTTTACAAGCACTAACCACGTTCTTCCAAGCATGCTCCCCACCACACTGTCTTGGAATTACATGATCCAAAGTAAGCTCCCTGGTTTGCGTGCCACAATATTGGCAAGTATATTGGTCACGGATGAATACCTCGACCTTGGTTAACTTTCTTTCCCGATAAGGACGCCTAATAAAATAGGCAAGACGTATTACCGAGGGTATTTGAAAAACCTGCCTTGCGGAATGAATTTCTCCTCTGCTGTTTTCTAACACTTCAGCTTTACCATAAAGGGTCAGAATTATGGCTCGGCGCGCACGACACAAATTCAACGGCTCACAGCTTTGATTAAGAACCAGAACCGGCAAATTTACTACTTCTGAATCCCGCATATTACGTCAGGTTATTTTAGCAACGATGTTTGCTTATTGCAATAAAATGGTTCCTATGAATAGCGTTTTCGTGATGAGCGCCCGGCTTGTCGAACGGGTTCTATATCACCACGATAATCAGGAGCAATAATGTTGAATACCGTACTTAATTTTGGATCTACCATTCGTGAGCTGATTCTGGACTCAATCTCGTCTAGAGTAAGGCAAGTGGTAACCACCATCGGTAATCTGGCATTATAACGATAATTAATCAATTGATATAGCTTTTCCTGAGCCCAAGGAGTAGCAGATTGCTCGCCAAAGTCGTCAAGTATTAGCAAAGGAGACTGCTTTACCGTTTCAAAAAAATCGTCATATGATATCTTACTGTCCGGGTTAAAGGTGGAGCGCAGATGGTCAAGGAGGTCAGGAGTCACTATGAATAAGACTGGCTTGGTCTGCCCCAATCGACTATTAGCAATAGCTGCTGCTAAATGAGTTTTGCCACAGCCATTGACGCCTTGAAATACCAACCAACCCTCTGGAGAACATGCAAAGTCCTTTGCTACATCAAAGGCCTTTCGCAAATTTTGACGCTGCTCCAGGGAGAGATTCAGCCGCTTGTAGTCAAAATCATCGAAGGTCATCTTCCGCAATAACGAGCTAAGATTGCTATATTCTTGGAGATATTGTAGTTTCTTCTTCTCCAGTTCTTCTTTCTGGCACTCACAGGGAATTACTCTGCTGAAATCAGGTTGCCCCGAAGCTAGAAGGGGATGAATAAGTCCAGCCCCTTTGCAAATAGGACAGACTTCCTCGCCACCCTGGTTATCTTTTGACGAGATGCCCGTATCTGCCCTTAATGTATTTGTTGGCACTGCCCTTCTTAATACCTTGTCTATACTCTCCACTATCTTTACCTTCGCTAGCCCATCTCTCAAGAATACGAGAGATATATTTCCAACTACGCTTATTCATATTAACCGCTTCTCTGAAAGCTTCCTCTATCCACTGCGCTGGATAAACTTTCACCGCCTCTTTAAGCTCCTCAGCAACCAATGGGGTTATCAAACCTATATTTTGCTCATAAAGAGCAAAGATATTGAGCGGCTCTGTTACCTGTTTAGGAGTTATCCCATGGCTCACCCTGTCCATAGCCTCCTTGTTAGCAAAGTAAACGTTTTCCCGCCTCCCGTTAACTTCTTTACTAACCGATAAAATGCCCCCCCTTTCCACAGCTGACCTTAAGCCGCTGTCGAACCCTTGTTTCCCTATAACAGGAATACAATAAGATAACAATTCCCCATGGGTGACAAACTCATGATGTCCTTGCTTATGATGGAGTAAATAGAAAAAACAGAGACTCACCTTCAGCTCGGCTATATCGTCTATTTCAGGTATTGTCTGAGTGAAAAACGATTCAGGCAAAAGGACAAATTGCTCCTCTGGAGAAGCAGGAAAAGGTTTTCTTGTCATGTTACAATAACTCCTCAGAACTAGGGGCTGGCACTACTTCTACATTATCAAATCGAGAGAACCATGGGAGAAAACGCAATTTCACTATACCCATAGGACCATTTCGATGCTTTTCAACAAGAATATCAGCCTCATTTCGAGGATAGGGCTCTTTCTCCACATCGTGTGTTCTATACCATTCTTCCTCTTCGCAATACATAGATTCTCTGTGGATAAAAAATACAACATCAGCATCTTGCTCAATACTACCGCTCTCTCGCAGGTCGAAGAGCTGAGGTTTATGAGAGGCACGCCACTCCACGGCACGGCTAAGTTGAGATACTGTGAGCACAGGTACATTCAATTCCCTAGCCAACCCTTTTAAGGAACGGGTTATGTTGCCTATCTCTTGAACTCGGGGTTCATTCTTACCATCACCTCGCATCAATTGCAGATAATCAATAACAATCAAGTCGATGTTACGCTCACGATGGAGACGTCTTGCCTTACTTCCTATATCCACAACACGTTGCTGAGAGCTATCATCAATATAAATTGGTGCCTCTGACAAAACTCCACTAGCATCCATAATCCTTCTTTCTTCTCTCTCAGTAAAATGTCCTAAACGAACATCCTTCGAATCCACCCTCGCTTCAGAGGACAAAAGACGCTGAACAATTGTATCCCGAGACATCTCCAAGCTAAAAAGGGCAACACAAGCCTTCTGCTCGATAGCAGCATTTCTAGCGATATTCAAGGCTAAACTCGTTTTTCCAACTGCTGGCCTTGCAGCCAAAATGACTAAATCCGACCTTTGCAAGCCACCTAGTAATCCATCCAACCCAGCAAAGCCAGTTAAAATATGGGGTATTTGCTTCCCCCCTAGTGGAGGTTGCCCCACTTCCTCAAAATACTTGCTCAGGATATCACGAACCAAGATTAAATTCGTTGGTGCCCCCTTACTTCCTACTTGAAAGAGGATGTCTATAGCTTTATTGAGAGTGGACTCAACATCAGCACCCGCCGCATATCCAATAGCAGCAATCTGTCCCGCAGCAACAATTAATCGTCTCATTGCTGCTGCATTGGATACTATCCGAGCATAATGCTCAACATAGAGCGGTGTAGGTGTAATGGATAATAAATGGCTCAAATAAGCAGCTCCACCAATTTGCTCTAACCTGTTTTGTCGCATTAACTCATGAGCTACTGTAATCTGGTTTACAACTTCGTTGCGTTGGTGAACAGATAGACATGCCTGATAAATTACTTGGTTAGTTTCATCAAAAAAGTCCTCAGGAACAAGGAAGGTCGCTATCTTAAATATAGCATCAGGGTCAATAATCAAAGAGCCAATTACCGCTTCTTCTGCCTCAATGTCATGAGGGGGTAATTTTTCTTCTATCATTTTCAAGCTTTTTCAGGATCGATAACTACCTTGATTCGCGCTACCGAATCTGCAGCCAATCTAATAGCTATCTCATATTCACCTATTTGCCGTAATGAATCATCCAAAACTACTTGCCTCTTATCGATAGGAGCCTCTACAATCCTGCTGAGTTCTTCAGCAATATTAGCCTCAGTGATAGAACCGAAGAGACGATCTTCAGCGCCTACACGAGCCTTGAAGCAGATCTGAATTCCTTCAATTTGCTTAGCCAACTTGGCCATCTTTTCCTTGCTCGAGCTTTCTTCAGTCATTTTCTTCCGGAGACCGATTTCGGCTCGTTTTACTACCTCAGGTGTTGCTACCTGAGCCAGCCCCCTGGGGAAAAGGAAGTTTCGTGCATACCCATTGCTTACCACCTTTATCTCCCCTGCCTGCCCTTTTGAAGGAACGTCTGTTAAGAAGATAACTTTCATAGCGAACCAACGAACTTCTCTGCTGATAACGCAGCAACAGCACCATCTCCAGCAGCAGCTATCGCCTGCTTCACCGAGTTATGGCGAATATCACCCGCCGCAAATATACCAGGCACTGTTGTCTCCATCAGCTCGGTAGTGACTATGTACCCCCACTCATCCAGAGGCAAAACTCCACGTAGATACTCAGTATTAGTAATTAGTCCAATGGCAACAAAAACACCATCTACGGCTAACAGTGATATTGTACCATTTTGGGTATTTTTAAGCACTAAATCGGTGACTTTTTTTTCTCCTTTTACTTCAGTCACCACACTGTCCCATATAAACTCTATTTTGGAATCGGCTCGTGCTCTTCCCTGTAATACCTTGCTTGCTCGCAATTGATTACGGCGATGGATAACCTTAACCAAAGAAGCAAATTTGCTCAAAGAAAGAGCGTCAGTAAGAGCAGTATCGCCACCACCAACTACCGCCACTGTTTTGTCTCGAAATAAAGGACCATCGCAAGTAGCACAATAAGAAACTCCCCTGCCCACAAATTCATTTTCACCAGGCACTTCCAACTTACGAAATTGCAACCCTCCAGCAATAATCACCGCTTGAGCTATAAAATCACCTTCAGTGGTGATAACCATGTTGTTACCATAACCAGATGTTAATCCAGTAACTTCACCCGACATAGTTTCTAATCCATGATTCATAGCTTGCTGCTGGATAAGCTGTACCAACTCAAATCCAGAAATACCTTTGGGGAAACCAGGATAGTTGTCTACCCGGTCAGCATTGGCAATTTGCCCACCGATTACTTCCTTTTCGATAAGCAATACCGTAAGTCCCGCCCTGGCGCTGTAAAGTCCCGCAGTAAGCCCTGCAGGACCACCACCAACGACGATCAATTGATATTTCTTAGCCATACACGAAGGAGACTAGCTCTCTGGAACCCTCTCCCACATATCACAACGCCCTCCCCACCTGGCTAAAACTTTACCATCAGCAGAAATTTGGGAAACTTCACATAAGTTCGGGCAAGCCTTGCATATGAAAGAAGAAGTCTTGAATTCTACGTCACTGACACCGAATCCCTTAAACTTACTCTTATGATGATTCTGCTTAATTTCCATTTCCTCATGCACCAGAATAGCAGCTCCCATAGCGCCCATAAGTTCATTGTGAGGCGGTACATAAACTTCGGAGTCAAAAACCTCGCTAAATGCCCTGATTATCCCTTTATTGAAAGCGACACCCCCCTGAAACACCAATCTAGGCTGAACTTCCTTGCCTAAAGCAACATTGTTAAGATAATTGCGTATTAAGGATTGACATAAACCATAGATAATATCATCGAGAGGATATCCCAGTTGCTGCTTATGAATCATGTCTGATTCAGCAAAAACAGTGCACCGCCCGGCAATGCGCGCTGGATTCTCACTCCTCAAAGCATGCCCCCCAAAATCCTCAATCTTCACATTCAACCTTTCCGCTTGATGTTCAAGGAAGCTCCCTGTGCCAGCAGCACAGACTGAGTTCATGCCAAAATCAACGACTATACCATCGCGAATTATGATGATTTTGCTATCTTGACCACCAATTTCAAAGATAGTTTGTACATCGGGCACATGCCTTAAGGCAGCAACAGCGTGTGCTGTAATTTCATTCTTTATTAAGTCAGCGCCAACGACTGTACCAGCTAAATAACGACCACTTCCAGTAGTAGCTACACCGCTAATTTCAACCTTGGATGGCATTTGCTTACTTATCTCTTCTAGACCTTGTTTTACCATATCCACGGGGTTGCCTTGAGTTCGTAGATAGGTAGAAGCTATAAGCTGGTCATTATCAGCAAGCAGGGCTAGTTTTGTAGTCACTGAGCCAACATCGATGCCAAGATAAACCTTCATATCTAGTCTACCTTTTTAAGAGAAGTCCCTCCAAAGCTTTTCAGTTTACTCCGATTGAAAGCTCTTATGCTCTCTTCGAGTTCTAACGCTTTTCTTTGTCTTAACTTTAGCAGAGGGTAAAATAAAATTGAAATGATGCTCATAAAAATAAAGAATACTATCATCTGCTTACTTTTGACAAGCTTGTCTAATGCCTTAAACTCTTCTCCCATGCTCCCCTCTTCGCCTTCTAAAGCTTATTAAGTCTGTAAAAGCTTCAAGTCTGGTTAACATCCCTTGCTTGCTCTGCTGCTCATCGCAAATAACAGCAAGCACGGGTATATCTTCCTTTGTCGATGGCATGATATTCTCAGCTACTATCTCTGGCATGCAGGTGAAAGGGGCTAGATGGATTATGCCATCAAATCCGTTGCGAGCATAAAGCACTTTCTCCCCTACTGATTCCCAGCCATCACCGCCAATATCATGGTCGAGATAAGCATGAGCTAATTTATGGACTTTTCTCCATTCGTCTAGACCAAGGTAGTTAAGAAACAGACTATATTTAACCCACCGGGAAAGAGTCAAGGTCCGCTCTACCTCTATTCCTAATTTGCCCAATTCTATTTCTATATCCATATTAGCGAAAGGCTCTATAACAACATAAATCTCCCCGATAATGCCTACTTTGAGTGGCTCAGCAGTGATGTCTTTAGGCACTCGGTTTAATTTATCGATATATCCTTTAGTTAATTCCTTGACTTCTTTACCAGTCATTGCCTCATCGATAGAGGTGATAGCCTTGCGGTAAATTCGGCTAGCTGTTCCTTTCTCAAGCTCCACTGCCCGTATTTTGTGAACCACTTTTTCTATTCTATCTAACGCAGATAACTTACCGATAGCAAAGAAAAATGATGAAATAATTTCATGCCAAGTGCGATTATGAGTTACATCCTTCATAAGTCGCATAATGCCTATAAGCTTGTGGTGAGATATATCAACGGTCAAAAAATGAGCAGCATAGTTCAAGTCACGAAGCATTTGTTCCTGACCTTTGGCATAATAACCTAAACGGCAAATCCCAGTCCCCCTGGCTTGAATTAGACTGTCTGCCCCCAGATCGCAAGCTTCAATCAGACTACCTAAAGTAAGCTTATAGGGTACACAAGCCTCCGCTGGTGAGTATTTAACTCCAAGGTCCAATGTGCGTTGAGTCATCGGAGGTGGAGTTATTAGCGCATCCCCAGAAGATTCGAGTCTTCTTGCTACAGCCTTTAGTGCAATATAAACGTTACCAAAATGAGGAAATCCTATACGCATACTCTTTTCCTCCGCTTAACCATATCTAGAAAAGCCTCTAATCGAGTAAGCAACCCTCCTTCACTACTATGCTCATCCAGACTAAGCGGCAAAAGAGGAATCTCAAACTCTTTTGTCCGATGTTGCACCATGCCTAGCATCATTGAGTCAGGACCACATCCGAAAGCAGCGACAATAATTATACCATCTACCCCCGTTTCCAAGTAATATTCTCCAGCGCCGATTATTTCAGGTTCAAATGACCAATGAGGCACACCCATTAACCTTCTTGTAGCAGCATCAAGTTCCTCCTGAGATACCATCTCAGGGGTAACAACTTTAACCTCCATCTTCTGCAGCCATGGAATCAGCCGATGACTAATATACTCATCATAGATAATATAGGGATGCCCGATAACGGCGATAGTCAATGAAGAAGATTTCACATCAGGAGGCGGCTTACAATCAATAGCCTGGAGGGGGGTGATCTTTTCATCCGACATCTTATTTCGGTAATCCAAATTGCTTGCCCAAGCTTCTTCCACTGCCTTCTTAAGCTTAAATGGATTGCAGGTAAAATGGCGTCCCACCACATAAATATTTCGGTATAGATTATAGCGTCCTTTCTCGTAGTTTATTTCTGGGGCAAGAATAGGGGGACATTCTGGAATTAAAGCTCTTGCCATATTGGGTAAACCAATGAGCTTGGAGCAATTATAACTTTTCTTGCCCAAACTGGTAACCGTGGGGATAAACATAAAGTCACATTTATCGGCTAGAGAAACGACATGTCCGAAGAAGACCTTCACTGGTAAGCAGATGTCTTGAACACCTCGTGAAACGCCTGAGTTTAATATGCTTTTGTTGGTTGGCGGTGATACCACTACTTCGGCACCCAGCTTCTCCAAGAAAACCTTCCACATGGGATAATACTGGTAATAGAGTAACGCCCGTGGAATTCCTACTGTAATCATTGCCTAAGAGCTACGAAATTCTTGCTTAATCTTCTCCAACACCTCAGGGCGTCCAATGACATCAACCATGGTCATCGCCATTGCTTTAGCAGCATCTAACAACCCCTGGTGTCCAGCCTCAGAAGCAGCAGCGGAAGCAAATTCTGGCGAATGTAAGGAAACTTTGGGAGAAGCAATAGCGACCATGGGATGCATGCTGGGAACTACTTGGCTAACATTCCCCATATCTGAACTACCGAAAGGAATTTGCAGGTCAAAAACATCCAAACGACGTCCCATTAATTCAAGATTATCGCTAAATAGCTTAGCTAGAGCCACGTTATTCTTTATAGGAGCATAAACTTTATCACCCCAGCGATATTCCAGTCTGGCGCCACTGGCTAAAGAGGCGCCCTTAAAACAGTTTAGCACTTTGCCTTGCAACTCCTCGAGGTAAGCATAGTCAGGGGCACGGATTATAAACTTAGCAGCGCTATGCGCAGGCACTACATTGGGCGCCTCACCACCGTCGGTTATTATGCCATGAATGCGCGCCTGTTCTTTTATGTGCTGGCGCAGTGAATTTATGGAGTTGAAGGCGAGAATGATAGCCTCTAGGGCATTTATGCCTTGAGAAGGCTGGACAGCAGCATGAGCCGCTTTGCCAAAAAACTCAACTTCGAGCGAGCTGCTAGCAAGCATCCGCTCCATCGCTATATTTAGTATAGAGGGATGTACCATCATAGCCACATCCACATCATCGAAAATGCCAGCTTTGACCATATCTATTTTGCTACCAAAATTCTCCTCGCCAGGCGTGCCTAAGACTATGATGCTTCCTCCTAGATTATCTACAACAATCTTGCTAGCCACACCAGCACCAACCGCCGACGCTGCTATGATATTATGTCCACAACCATGCCCGATTCCCGGCAAAGCGTCATATTCAGCAAGCACAACAATTTTGGGTTTCCCTTCACCATATACTGCTCGAAAGGCTGTAGATAGCCCAGCGATATTCCGTTCAACGGAAAATCCATTGCTCTTCAGGTAATCGCTGAGCCAGGATGCTGCCTTTACCTCCTGAAAGCCTAACTCAGGATTGTCATGAATATTCAGGCTCAGTCGCACTAATTCACTGCGCCGTGTCTCCAGTTCAGCCCTTAATTTCTCCTTTAATTCTTTCCCTTCCACCGCTTGAAACTTCCTTAAGTTAGTCATTATACTTTACCTTTAATTTACTCTACAAGTTGTGATAACAATGATGAAAGTCGAAGACCTCAACAAAAGCCATTTGCCTGGAGCAATTAACGTAGCTCAATTGCTGAAAGACCCCGTTGGCTCTAGCCGCAACTATGAAATTGACACCATAATTGCAGAGCAACCTGAAGGTTCTATCAAGGGCAAAGTAACGCTAATTCGCACTGGCCAAGGGATTTTAGTTCGTGGTAACTTAAACGTTCAAGTGGAACTTGTTTGCAGCCGCTGTCTAAAAACCTTTCCTTACCCCACAAATTTTGCCATTGAAGAGGAAGTCCATCCCGCCATTGATATATCCAGTGGTTTGCCACTCGATTTGTGCCAAGAATCAGAAGGCTTTATTATCGATGAAAATCATGTACTTGACTTAGGAGAGCTAATACGCCAATATATCTTGCTAAGTCTACCGATGAAAGCATTATGCCAGCCTGATTGTGCTGGAATAAAGGAGATGAAATTATATGGCTCTACCTAAAAGCAAATATGCCAAGGCGCGTAGAGGTAAGCGGCGAAGCCATATTAAGCTAGCTTTACCAACCTTGGATATTTGTCCGCAATGTCACAACCCAAAGCTAGCTCATCACGTTTGTCCCACCTGCGGTAGTTATGGTGATATGCAAGTCATTGAAATCAAAGAACCTAAAGCAAAAGGTTAACTAGCGCGTGACCGAACCATTCAAGATAGCCTATATTTTCCCCGGCCAAGGCTCGCAGAAAGTAGGTATGGGGCAAGACCTGTATCATAGCCACTCCCTGGCCAGGGAGATTTTTGAGGAAGCCGACGATGCTTTAGGTCTCCCCCTTTCGCGCTTATGCTTTGAAGGACCAGATGACGAATTAACCAGAACAGACAACGTCCAGCCAGCTATATTGATAACCAGCGTTGCTTGCCTTAAGGCAGTTCAGGAAACAGCTAATGACCATCTTCCTTCCCCTGCCTTCGTTGCCGGACACAGCTTAGGAGAATATACCGCCCTGGTGGCTGCCGACGTGCTCAGTATCACTGATGCCGTTCGGCTAGTCCAGCACAGAGGAAGATTGATGCACCAGGCGGGACAAAAGAAACCAGGAGGGATGATAGCAATACTGGGAGCTAGCAAGGAAGACGTTGAAGATTTATGTCTCCACAGTGGATGTATCATTGCAAATATCAACTGCCCGGGACAAATTGTGATCAGCGGCGGCACAGACAATTTAGACAAAGCTAACAAATTAGCCAAGGCAAAGCGTATTCGTCAGATCCCACTAAGGGTTAGTGGCGCTTTCCACTCCAGCTTGATGCAGTCAGCCATTGACGAATTCGGCGAGATTGTCTCCAACACCACGTTTCATCAGCCAGCAACTCCTATAGTAGCAAATGTAACCGCCCAACCACTGGATAATGTAGATGAGATAAGGGAAGAGCTTCTGAACCAGCTTTGCCATTGCATCCGATGGCAACATTCCGTGGAATACATGGCTCAAGAAAAAGTAACCACATTCTACGAAATAGGACCAGGGAAGGTACTCAGTGGATTGATTAAGCGGATTAATCCCGAGCTACGAACATTGAACATATCGAGCACTGAAGAAATCTCACGGCTAAAGGCAAACTATTTAATAGCAGAATAACATGACTAGCTTGAGACGAAAGGCAAGAATCGCTGCTCTCCAAACACTTTATGAAATTGACTGCACGGAACATAAAGCTGAAGATGCTGTGACTCACTCAACAACAGAACAGGCACTGTCTCAAGAAGCAATCAGCTTCACTGAGAAACTTGTACAAGGTGTGCTAAAAAATAAGTCAAAGATTGATGAAGTTATTGGGCGTTTTGCTCCATCCTTTCCTGTGGCGCAAATGTCCGTCATTGATAGGAATATCCTGCGTGTTGCCATCTTCGAAATTTTGATGGATAATAACACGCCTGTTAAGGTAGCCATAAACGAAGCAATAGAGTTAGCTAAAACTTTCGGCAGTGACTCTTCACCACGTCTGATTAATGGCGTATTAGGGTCAATAGCCACCAAATATGGCAAAGCAAGCCATGAGCGACCAAAGGAGGGAAAATGCCAACCATCTTTGAAAAATTAAAGGAAGTCATTGTAGAGCAACTGGGGGTTGATGAAAACGACGTAACCCCGGAAGTTTCCTTCACAGAAGACCTGAATGCCGACTCTCTGGACCTAATCGAACTTATCACCGCAGTGGAAGAGGAATTCAGCACTCCTACAAACAGGCTGGAAATACCTGATGAAGATGCCGAGAATATCAAGACTGTTCAGAATGCCATTGACTATCTCCGCGACCACGGAATAAAAGACGCATAGCCAGATTAAGTACTATCGCTAGACTCAGAATTATCAGACACTGGCTGGGAGACTTGCATTAATTGCCTCTTAAAGAAAGGCTTCAGCATTGCAGGTGTTACTAGCGTTGTTATGACACTGACTGCTACCGCTGCGCCATATAAGCCTAAGCTTATAGCTCCAGCTATATACCCTGCAGCAGCAACAATAAGACCTACCTCTGCCCTGGGCACCATACCCACCCCTACTATCATGCCACCAGTGTGAGAAAGCTTGCCAGGAAACCGTGCCGGTATGTAACAACCTATCACCTTCCCCACTATAGCTACCACTATCAATAGAACAGCTAACACCGCCGCCCCCGGAGCACCAAAAAGCCTCAAATTAACCATCATCCCCAAATAGGCAAAGAAAAACGGGGCGGCAAAAACCATTATCGGCCTCACCTTTTCTACTATCTCCTCTTTTTCATTACAGGCGCTGAACATCAATCCCGCCACATAAGCTCCAACTACAGGATGCAGATCGACCAGAGTAACCAGATAAGCCACAATGAAACCAAAGATAAGGGCAACAATGGGTGCAGTGCCTGAGTTCTTGAAGGGATTTAACAAATATCTGGAGATATACTTATGAAGCTTGACTCCAATCATGAGTAAGCCAAACCATACCGCAAAGCCAATGGCACCGATTTTTACCGCCCCAAGAATCTCAAAGTCCCCTGTTTGAGCCATGTCGATGACTATGGACAAGATAATCAGTCCGATTATATCGTCAATCACAGCTCCCACTAAGATGGTAGTCCCTTCCCGAGTATTTAACCTCCCCATATCCATCAATATCCTCACCGTAACTCCAATGCTGGTAGCGGTGAGCACCGCTCCCATGAATAACCAGCCACCAATGCCAACATCGGGACAGAGTGCCTTGGTGACAAAATAACCACCAATGAAGGGTAAGATAACGCCGCCAAAAGCAACTGCCAGGCCAGTGGGAGCCTGCTTGAGAAACGATCGAATATCAGTCTCCACCCCAGCCTGAAAGAGCAATATGATAACGGCAATGTTAGCTATGATATACATTATGTCGAAGTCCCCTTGAAGCCCGAACGGATTATGAACAGTGGCAAAATTCAGGATTATAGGGTCATGATGGAAAATGAGACCGCCGAGAAGGAAAGGCGAGATAATGATGCCAGCTACTAACTCTCCGAGAACGGCTGGCTGCTTGAAATAACGCTCAAAAAGCTCTCCAAATATCCTGGCAAATATTAGAACTAAACCCAGACTCAGTATGAACTTGAAATATACAGCTTCCACTATGGTCTAAGATATTCCATCGAACTGGTGATTATGCTGAAATAGTCTATCAGTCCGACTATTTTCCCTTCCTC